>JAITBO010000045.1 GCA_031283505.1 Treponema sp.
CCCCGCCCCTTGGGGCGCTTCCTACTGGGGGTGCGGGGGATGTGTTCCCCCGCATACACAAAGATTTCACGGAGAAATCTTCGATACCCCGCCGCTCTGCGGCGGGGAGGTTCATTTAACTTTTGTTTTTTTCAGAGAATTATTTGGTAAACAACATCTTTCGCCCACCGCATGAGGAATTAGTACGGATTTGACAGCCTGTATTTCTGTGGGTCAAGTTTAGGCCATAAACGCGGGAGCGCAAAATGCCGTTCAAAATGCTGATGTGGTGCTCAACAAGGTCAAGAGAAGATCGCAGAATACCCCTGAACGGTTCTCCCCGAAGCTCAAAGATGCGATACGCATAACTCAGCAGGCATTCAGGCTGGCGCGGCAGAAAGCGAAACGGGAAGCCTTTTTGGAATTGTTCATGCAAGCGTGGGGGGAAGTTATAACGAAGTTCTGAAGGAACGACGGGGTTATCTGCCTATGGCGATAGACGGAAACCATAAAGGGGAGGAGATACCCCCCGCCCCCCCAGGCATCGTCGAACTTACGTTAAATAGCACTAAAAAATCCAAGATAAAGATACACAAATTTCGCTTGGTACGTTATACTTATTGTAATTTGTGGACATCCATACCGGCAAGTATCGGAAACATAGTTTCCGTGCCTTTCAGGACTTGTCCGCAGGCGTTGATTTTATACGCCCCGCCTGATGCGATGTAAGTTTTGTTCTGTCCGGGGCTATCAAAAAACGGAGGTGTATCATGGCCAAAATCCAGGAAACAAAGAACGCCGCAAAACGGCTGATCGGCACGGTGGCGCCCATAGGGGCCCTGCGGAGCAAAGAGAGTACCGGGGTCGGGGAATTTCCGGATCTGGTTGAATTTGCCAAATTATGCGGCAAAATGGGTATTGGTTTGATCCAAATCCTGCCGGTGAACGATACGGGCTATCAAACTTCACCTTACTTTGCCCTGACGGTGTTTGCCCTTCATCCTCTGTATCTAAGAATCAGCGATTTACCGGAAGCAGGTCCTTTCGCCGCTAAAATCAAAGCCCTGGGAAAAGAATTTGAAGGAGAAATACGATTCCCCTTTGAAAAGATACTCCGGGCCAAAATGAGTCTGCTCCGGGAAATCTATGCCGCCAATAAAAAGGAAATAGCCGGAAAAGCGGAAAGCGGCGCCCTGAAGAAATGGATAGAGGAAAACCCCTGGATAAAGGAATATGCCGTATACCGGCGGCTCAAAGAGGCAAATGAAGAAAAGGGCTGGAAGGACTGGTCTTCTCACCAGCATATTGACGCTAAAGAAATTGAATCTTTGTGGAACGACGAGAAACTCAAGAATGAACATCTTTTCTGGACTTGGCTTCAGGAAGCCCTGGACGCGCAGTTCAGCAAAGCCGCCAGAGCGGTAGCGGATATGGGTATTCTGCTTGAAGGGGACCTTCCTATTCTCATCAACGAGGATTCCGCCGACGTTTGGGCCCATCCGGAGTATTTTAACCGGGAACTGTCCGCCGGCGCTCCGCCGGATATGTACAGTCCCGAAGGTCAGCGGTGGGGTTTCCCCACGTACCGGTGGGATGTTCTGGAAAAGAACGATTACGACTGGTGGCGGAAGCGGCTTAAAGTCGCGGAAAAATACTATAAGGCTTACCGGATTGATCATGTATTGGGCTTTTTCAGGATATGGTCCTCTTCCCAGCGTGACAATACTTCCGCTCTGGGGTGGTTTAACCCCTATGTCCCAATCACCAAAGAGGAGATTGCCGCCTTTAATTTTGACGAAAACCGAATCCGCTGGGTTACCCAGCCCCATATTCCCACCGGGGAGTTGTGGGATGCCCTGCGCTCAAACTGGGGAGGGTACTACAGCGAGGCGGATATAGCCGCCGAAACCAAACGGGTTTTTGAACAGGCTTTGGATCGGATCGGAGAGGAGGAACTTTGGCTCTTTAAAGACAGTATTATATGCGAACAGGACATTACCGCGCTGAATCTCCACCCGTCCGCTCAGAGCTATCTTATTAAGGCCTGGCATAACAGGCTCTTTGTGGAATACGAAAAAGGAAGCTACTTTCCCAGATGGTTATACCGCGATACCCGCGCCTATGCCTCTCTTTCGGAAACCGAAAAGAAAGCCCTTGAGGTGCTTGTAGAGCAACACCGCGCCGATTCGGAAAAAATTTGGGAAAAGCAGGGGCAAAAACTCCTTACCATGCTTAAGGAATCAACGACGATGCTTCCCTGCGCAGAAGACCTGGGGGCGATTCCTGATTGTGTTCCCAAAGTACTCACAAAACTTAAAATCCTGGGGCTTAGAGTCGTCCGCTGGCATCAGGAAAAGGACAATCCGAACCTCTTCGTGCCCTTCGAGGATTACCCCGAACTGAGCGTCTGTACCGCAGCGGTTCACGACAGTTCCACCCTGAGGGAATGGTGGGAACGGGAGGCGGATCAGCAGGGATTTTGCGGTTTCATCGGCTATCCTTCCCTGCCCCGGATTTACAACCCCGGCGTTGCCAAGGTCCTTCTCCAGCGGATGGCCGCCGCCGCTTCCCGGTTCCGGGTTTTTCAGATTCAGGACCTTCTCCACCTGTCGCCGAGGTGGTACGCCGAAGATCCCGCTTCCGAGCGTATTAATGTGCCCGGTACCGACTCGCCTTTTAACTGGACCTACCGTCTACCCGTACCCATTGAGGAACTAGCGAAAGACGCGGACCTGATCCAGGCCGTATTGGACCTGGCTCAAGTCGCTCCGGCGAAGCGGAAGAAAAAATAGGGCGCATCAGTCCTTCGGCCAGTGCTGTAAGGAAGGGATTATAAGACATGAAATGTCAGACATTGCCATTCGGCAATGGGCGTATCCTGCCGTTTCACGGAAGGACCGGGCTATTCGGGGCTCCGCTATGCTCCGGCCTCCTTCTATCCCTTGCGCGGAATGCCGGAGCGTTGCGGCGGATTTGACGCCCCCCGTAGCGCCCTCGGCGGATTAACCGTAGTGTGGCCGATTTTTTTTTGAAGTGCGAATTTTATGGCGAAAAAACTTCTAAAACCACCTGGTAGAACTTTTTCCCCGTTCCGCATAGTCTTTACCATAACCTTCAAGAGCAGTGCAGAAGTCATCGACATCGCAATAGATTCTTGTTATAGTGTCTTCGTCCAGAAGAAACCCCTCCCATTTCCCGTATTGAGATAAGTAGTTAGTCTATTATACCAGGTTTAGGCAGGGGTTTCTTTATTTTATCGAACTCATATTATAATATATAGTACGCTGTATTCGGTAGCGGGAGCGTTGTTTTAGAAGGAAATAGACTATGAATGATTTTTCAACCCAATACGAAGAGATTTCCAGCCTGCTGCAAAAGGGAAAATCCAAAAATATTGTCCTTGCGGTTCAAACGGCCCTGGATAACGGGGCTCCGGCCCAGGAAATCCTGAACAAAGGGCTCATCGCCGGTATGAACGTTATAGGCGAAAAGTTCAAACGGAACGAAATCTTCGTACCTGAAGTATTAATAGCCGCCAGAGCCATGAACCACGCTTCGGCGGTCCTCAAACCGGCCCTGCAAAAAGCCGGGGTTGAACCGATAGGAAAGGCGATCATCTGTACGGTGAAAGGAGATCTTCACGATATCGGAAAAAACCTTGTAAAAATGATGATCGAAGGGAACGGCATTGAGGTTGAGGATCTGGGCGTGGATTGCGGCGGAGAGAAGGTGGTTGAAGCGATAAAGAATTCCAATGCTAAGGTAGTATGTCTGTCCGCCCTGCTTACGACTACCATGATGGCCCAAAAAGACATCATTGAAGCTGTTAAAAACGCGGGACTGCGGGGTCGTGTAAAAATCATGGTAGGCGGCGCTCCGGTGACCCAGAACTTTGCGGATGAAATCGGCGCCGACGCCTATACGCCGGACGCAGTAAGCGCAGCGGAGGTGTGCAAAGGGTTCTATCTTGCCTGAAAAACCGGAGGCGATCATTAGTATCGAAGGCAAGGAAGGAACCTGCCGGGCCGAAGAAGGCGAATCTCTTCTGGATACCCTATGGCGCGAAGGAATATCCATGGACGCCCCCTGCGGAGGACGTGGAAGATGTAGGAAATGCCGGGTACGGATACTGGGGGGAAGTTTCAAAACGAGCGAAGGTGATTCGCCAGTCATGGACGCCGACGGCGGCTGGGTATGTTCCTGTACTGTGTATCCCGCATCGGATATGGCGATAGCCCTACCCCAAGCTCTGTTTGCCGGGGAACCGGCGGATGTATTGCTGGCCGCCAGCAATACTACTACCGGCATTAATACCGGCGGGAAAACCATACGCCGTGCCGGGTTTGCCTTGGACATAGGAACCACGACGGTTTTCCTCAGGCTTTTGGACATGGACACCGGTGAAACAGCAGGTACACTTTCTGCCCTGAACGATCAACGGATCTACGGCGCCGATGTGATGAGCCGTATAAACGCCGCCCGGGAAGGGAAGACCGGAGAACTTTTCCGGCGCATTAATGCCCAGGTTCGGGATATGTTTTTCCGGTTTGACGCTGCGTGGGACCTGAAAAAAAAGGAATGTCTTGCCGTGGCGGGAAACACCACCATGCTCCACCTTTTTGTCAATGCCGATCCTTCCCCTCTGGGCGCCGTTCCCTTTACGCCGGTCTTCCTTGAAGCAAGGGAATTGCCCGGTTCAAGCTTGTCCCTGCCCACAGAAACGACAGTCCTCCTGCCTTCGATTTCCGCCTTTGTGGGCGCGGATATAACCGCCGGGATCGCCGCCACGGGCATGACGGAGGCAAAAAAGACATCGCTCCTCATCGACATAGGCACCAATGGTGAAATGGCCCTTTTTCATAACGGAAAATTTTTCTGCTGTTCCACCGCTGCGGGGCCGGCCTTTGAAGGCGCGGGGATTTCCTGTGGAATAGGCGGCATAGCCGGGGCGGTGAACCGTATCGAAAAGCGCGGCGGCACCATCGTTTTTTCGACCATAGGCGGCGGCCCTCCGGCAGGTATCTGCGGTTCCGGCCTCGTAGATGCCGTGGCCGTCATGCTGGACGAAGGCATAATAGACGAAACCGGCGCCTTTACCGGCGAAGAAGAGTCCTTCCCCATAACGGAAGGGATAGCCATTACCAGGGGAGACGTCAGGCAGTTCCAGCTTGCCAAGAGCGCCATCATTTCCGGAATAAAGGTACTCTGCAAGGCTGCGGGACTAGAAGTTGACATGGTGGAACAGGTCTACATCGCCGGGGGCCTCGGCTTTTATATAGCCATAGACAGCGCAGTACGGACAGGTGTCCTGCCCCCCTGTTTCAGGGACAGAATCGCTGTCTGCGGCAATACCAGCCTTGAAGGTGCTGTCCTGCGCCTTACCGATCCATCTTTTCCATCTCTCTGTAATAATATTGTTGAAAAAAGTATAATTGTTGAACTGGCGGCAGATTCCTCTTTCATGGAAGAGTTTGCGGAAAATATGTTGTTTCCAGAAAGTTAATGAAAAACCTCGGGGTAAGCCGGGAGCAGGCACAGAAACCATCAGGTAGTGGACGAAAGATGTTGTTTACCAAATAATTCTTTGAAAGAACCAAAAGTTTATAACGAGAGCAACAATTATTTTGTGCATACGATGGCCTTTGGAAAAAACGTAGAGCCTGTCAGATTTTTTGTGTAATTGGCAAAGTATCATTAGAACGGAACCCATTCTGTGCCAAACTCAATGGAGAACTGGTTAAGTGCCAGGCCCTAATGCTTAATCGGCATCGTCCATTTTCCCAACGCATTCCGTATCGCCAAATAGAGTATCTTGAATATAGCCTCATCGGTCGAAAATATCGAGCGGTTTTTAGTAACTTTGTGCAACTGGTAATTTAATGACTCAGGGGAAACTTCGTTTCCCTTGTGTTGGTCGTATAAATCGCCCGGCGTATTTCAGGGGAATAGAGTTGTTTAGAAACTTCAGTTTCTAAACAACTTCCGCTAAAAATGCGGTTTTGCAAGGCTTTAGCCTGAAAAACCGCAAGACTTGTGAGACAACCAACCGGGTTATCGAACAAGTCTAATATATAAAATATTCACAGAGGTCGGTCCAATGCTCGTCCTGTACTGCTTACGCTGAACTTACCGTTTTTCAGGCAAGCATATAAGGTGTATCAGGGATTGACAGCTTGAGCCTGCCAATACTCCTGTCTGTTAATTCTTGTAGTATGCAGTTTTTCTCTGCGTTCGGCAAGCCGCGAATCCCTTCTGCCCTAAAATACGTCATCGGGAGTCAAATACCTTATCGCTCTATGAAGCCGCTCACTGTTGTAGTAAGCAAGCCAAAGCGCCATCCGTACACGGGCATCTTCCTCGTCTACATAGAATGGACGAAACCAACTGATAAAATCCTTGCCTCCATTGTTAAAGCGAAGAAAGCCTATAATGTCATCTAATGTCTTGGACAGGACACTAGGGAAGCAGAGCAATTTAACGGAACAAATTTTCCGGGCGGGAGGATATTTCGTATCAATGGTAGGGCGAGACGAAGAAGTAATCAAGCGACATATCCGGGAACAAGAAGCAGAGGACATCCTACCACGGCGGATACCCCATACTTCAGCGGTATTTCTATCAGTTGGGCCACTTCCCCGTACAGCTTCTTTCGCCGACACTTCGGTATCCACACAATGTGATACTGTTGAAAATCAGCGATAATGTCACATTAGGTACAATGAAGGCCGGAGGCGATATGGCAGGAATATTACCAAAGGGACAAAAAGAATTACTTCAAGGGAAGCTACAGGAGATAGTGAAACAGGGGAAAATGACGCTGAAAGCGGCGGTTGGGCAGATGAACATCAGGTATCGGCAAGGGATACGCCTGTATCAAACCTGCCGGGAAGGCGGGGACGCGGCCCTGATACACGGCTTGCGGGGAAAGCCGTCGATCAAAAGAACAGCCGAAGAAACAGGTAACGGTGAGGGAAAAACGGGATGGAACGATAAGTATCCTGAGGAATGAGAAATCGGTAAAAATCAAAGAAATACTGCCGACAAAGGAGGTCAAACAGCCGAAAACCACCGCAGCCTGATGTGACATTTCTATTGAACGCAAATAGGTGACATTTTCATTGGTCGTTGACAAAATTCGGATTTAAACGTTGACAAGGCCGGAAAAATCTTTCAAAATATTAGGATATGACCCAATCTTTGGAAGATTACCTTGAAATGGTCAGTTTTCTCTCCGACGATGGGGAAGTCCGGGTAACCGATATTGCCTCCCGCCTGGGAGTGTCCAAGCCCTCGGTGCTGACCGCCCTTAAAACCCTGGAAGAACAGGGGCTTCTTGAGCATCAGCGGTACCGCAGTGTCACCTTGACCCCGAAAGGAGCGGAGAGGGCGGCGGAGATACGCCGGCGCCATTATTTTCTGACCGCTTTTCTCCGGGACGTGGTGGGCGTGGACGACGAAACCGCCGAAAAGGACGCCTGCAAAATGGAACATATTCTTTCGGAAGTAACCCTGGAAAAAATGAAAATCCTGATCCAAACCAGCCATAGCAAAAAGAAAAAAAATTAATCCCCGGCTTCCATGACGGTTTTTAACGAATCCTTTGAAGAATATTATCGGAGCTGTTTCGGCGGGCGGTGGGAATCGTTGCGCCAAAGCCTTCTGGAAGGAGGCGGGGCCGTCCCGTATGCCGGAGGACATACCGCCCTGCTCACCGCGCCCTATCTTCTTGACCGCGCTTCCGTCCTGGCGGCCCTGGCCCTCTGTCTCCCGGAGGAAGGCCTCGTTCTGGACGCCTGCGCCGCCCCCGGGGGCAAGTCTCTGGTGATAGCCTCCAACATGAGCGGGGAAACCCGCCTTCTGTCCAACGAGTTTTCCGGCGAAAGGCGGCGCCGGCTGGTGAAAGTCCTGGACGGACACCTGGACGCCGTTCTTCGGGACCGGGTAAAAGTTTCCGGTTTTGACGCTGCGGCCTTGGCGGGCAAGAAAAGCGAACACGGGCGGTTTGACGCTATACTCCTGGACGCTCCCTGTTCAAGCGAAGCTCATGTACTCCAAAACCCGGCGGCCCTGGCCCAATGGACAAACGCCCGCCCCCGGTCCCTGGCCAAACGGCAGTGGGCTCTCCTCTCAGCGGCCTTCTTGCTCCTGCGCCCCGGCGGTTCCCTGGTCTACGCCACCTGCGCCCTCTCCCCCGGCGAAAACGACGGGGTAGCTTCCCGGCTCCCGGAAAAATACGGGAACGCCGTCATCCCCGATGAGCCTGAATTTCGGGAAGGGGAAAAAACCGCTTGGGGCCGCCTCATCCTCCCGGATACGGCGGACGGCATGGGCCCCATGTACGTGGCCCGGTTCAGAAAGGCTTTTATCAGTCCCTGTAGTAATCTACCCGGTGGAAGAAAAGTCCCTGGGGAGGCAGGGTGGGACCGGCGCGGCTCCGGTCTCCGGAACGGATAAGATCCGCCACTTTTTTAGGGGGAAGCCCTCGTTCTTCACAATAAAGCAGGGTTCCCGCTATGGAGCGAACCATTTTCCAGAGGAAGGCGTTGGCGCGTATTTCGAACACCAGAACGTCCCCCTCGGTGAGAAACCATGCCTGGGTAATGTGCCGGCTTCTTGATTTACTCGGATCCCTGGAACTCGCAAAGACCGAGCAGTCCGTTTCTCCTAGGAGGAGGCGGGCATAGTCATTGAGGAGGGAAATACCGGGGCGGCGCCAAAGCGGAAGGGCGTACCTGGTCTCGTGGGGGAACGGGGAGCGGCCTGTTATAAAGCGGTACCGATAGGTGCGGGACTTGGCGTCAAAACGGGCGTGAAAATCATCACGGGTTTCCCGGCTTTCCAGGATGCGGACCTCCCGGGGAAGGAGGCTGTTAAGGGCCGGAACAAAACGGCAGGCTTCCATGCCCGCAATACCGGTATGGAAATTAGCCACCTGACCTGTCGCATGAACCCCTGCATCGGTACGGCCGGAGCCGGTAAGGGTTACAGGCTTCTTGTGGAGCTTCTTCAGGGCGGCCTCAATAACCCCTTGGACGGTGGAAGAATCATGTTCACCGGACACGGCATTTCCCCGTGAACCCTGCCGTTGCCAGCCGGAAAAACCGGCGCCGTCGTAAGCTATAAGGAGCCTGATGTTCCTCGGGGAATTTTCCCGTGCATCCTGCGCCGCCGCCCGGCCGTCACTCATCGATCTCGTTCAGTTCGCTGCTGATGCTGTCGTAGAGATGCCGGGCGTGTTCCAGGAGAGGACCCGGCTTGCTTTTCGAGGATTTCCCTAAACCGAAGATCTTCGCGATGGTGCGTTTTACATCCCCCAGAGAAGATCGCCATTGCTCCGGATCTTCCCGGACTCCGTACTTGAGCTTGAGAAGGCCGGAAAGGTAGAGGGCCCCTTCGTAGGCGTAGTTCTTATCCGTATCTGGGCCGAATATTTTAACTGCCGACAGAGTTTCTGTGCCTTTCTGTTCCCGCTGCATTGCTTCTGAATAGAAAAACTGCGCTTTCTTCTTGAAGAGCAGCGCAAGCCAGTCAAAATGCTGTCCGGGGTACTTTTTATCCATGTCGTCCAAAAGCCACCCGGCCCGCAAGACCGCGATGCCTTGCTTAATCGTGGGAGAAAACTCTTTGGGGTAGAAATCGTAACAGCGGACTACGAGGTATAAAGACGCCGCCCCGCTGATGAGGTTCCGCTGTTCATGAAAATCAACATCGGGAAAGATGCACTGTACATCGGTCATACGTTTTTCCTCATCTTCCTGGACATACTTTTTGGCTTCCCTGGGCAGATCGAAAAAATCCTTCTCCATAGAAGCAAACCAACATTCGGGGCATACGGTAGCCACATACGCCAGGGGGTAAACCTCCCCGTATTTCGCGGAAGGCTGGTAAAGGCGGTGAAGCTCGTCGGTGAGTTCCCCGGCAATAAGCCTGCCGCTGCCCGAAAGGAGTTCCTCCCGGCGGAAAGCGGCTAAACACACCGGACAGACATACTCCTCTTTTGACATAAATGATAATTTTAGTTCTCGTTCTTCCCCAGACATCCAAAACTCCGGTTCAAATTCACTTTATAGAGGCTTTCAAAATGCCTCAAGAACGATCATGGCTATGGCGTTGTCCCGCTCATGGGTCAGGGAAACATGAATTCTGCCGGCCCCGCTTTTTTTCAACGCCGCACAGGCGGTTCCGAAAACCTCGATTTCGGGCCTGCCGTTATGACGGTTCGCCACCATTATGTCTTTAAGCACTATCCCCGCAAGCCCTGTCCCCAGGGCCTTGCCGAAGGCCTCCTTCGCGGCAAACCGTGCCGCCAGGGACAGTTCCATCCCTCTGCCTTTGGCAAGAGCCGATGCAAGTTCCTCCGGGTGAAAATACCGTTCCGGCAGGCCCGGTATCTTGAGCCACCGCTTTAATCGCTCAACATGGACCACGTCTACCCCTATGCCGATTATCATATTTACTCACCCTTTATTCCGTCGGGATTCCCGTTCCGGGGACCGGCCCTGACGGTTACATAAGACGGATCGCTTCGGGTCAGGGTAAAAGACAAGGGAATGTCCGCCTGAACCTGCAATGTATAAACGCCGCTTTCCGTGATTTGGGAACAATCCAGGTACAGTGTGTCCGTTCCGGGATTGAAGGACTCGAGTTCGTTTTGAGGCCCTTCAAGGCGTATACTCCCGGTTTCTACCGCCGGCGTCCCCTCGAATTCCTTACTGAGGCCGCGAATTACGATGGGTAAATTTTCAAAACTCCGTATCATGATGAATTTTCTGACCAGCCCCCGGAATTCGGTCATCCCGTCCCCCCGAATAACCAGGAGAGGATCCCTGTTCATGATGCGCACGGAGGCGGTAAAATCCTCGCTTCTTCCGCCGAGTTCGATAAAATCGGTGAATAGTTCCGAAAGGCCGCTCATGAGCCGAAGGGGGCCGTCCACAACCACCTGGGTGGGGGTAAGGGTATAGGACACCAGTTCGTACCCGCTTTCCAGGTATCCCTGAAAACTGGGGGTCAGGGGAACGTATTTGCTGATCTTCTGATCCAGTTCAACCAAGACCTCCGGAGGGTCCACGCTGATTTCCAGGGGTTCGACCCCTAGGGCAGTTCCCTTCTTCCGGACCTGTACCGGCGCCCGGTAAGCCCCTTCCGCAACGTATTTGGTAAGGTCCAGGTAAGCCTCAATATCATCTTCCAGTATAGGATAGATACTGTTTGCCTCACCTCTGAGGGTAATCCGGACCATACGAGGATAGGAACTGGCTGGAACCATATTTCCGTTTGTCTCTATATGTAAAGGAACTGAAAAGAACCGGTCTTCCAAAAGACTCATGCGGTGAAACACAAAGAGGATGATTGCCACAGCTACCGAGAGGACCTTAATATGCCAGTTTTCGGCAACTCTGGCAAGGAATTTTCTGCCGTCCCAGGAAGATTTTTTTTCCATCATTCTACCGATACACTGTCTAATGCCGCAGCCGGTAAACCGGACTCATCGTTTTCACCAGAGGTCATACCACCCGCTGATGTTCCGGCTGTAGTATTGCCGCCCCGGGCGCCCCGATCCAAAAGTTCCCTCAGTTTACGGGTCGCCTCGATGGGGGATAAATCATAGTAGAGCTTCGCGTCATAGGCTAGGGAAATGGCCCCGGTCTCTTCGGAAACCACCAGGACCACCGCATCGCTCTGTTCCGACATCCCCAAGGAAGCCCGGTGCCGGGTCCCGAAACTCTTCCTGATGTCCTGCTGCTCCGACAAAGGGAGGAAGCACCCAGCCGCCACAATGCGGCCATGCTGTATGATCATGGCCCCATCATGGAGGGGCGTATCGAATTCAAAAACGGTAACTATCAAGCTGGAGGAAATTTCCGCGTTCAGCCTGGTCCCCGTATCGGCGATGTTTTTAAGGTTGACTCGCCGGGGAAAAACCACCAAGGCGCCCCGCTTCTGCTGGGACAGTATCTCCGCCGCAGTGACTACCGCCTCAAGCTGGCCTATGCGGGGCTTGCTGTCGGGCCTGAAAAATTCCCCCTGCCCCAGGCGCATGATGATCTTCCGCAATTCAGGCTGAAATACAATGGCTATAGCGATGAAAAGTCCGGGAGCCATCATAGTCAAAATCCACTGAAGGGTGGTTAGTTTGAATAAAAACGCGACTGCGTAAACCAGGGCCAGGAATCCCGCGCCTTTGACAAGCTGCGCCGCCTGGGTTTTTATCAAAAGCTCGTAGGCTTTATAGAGCAAAAACGCCAGAATCGCAATATCCACCACAGGACGAAACAAGTCATAAATTGTCTGAAGCCACTGAAACCATTCCAAGTATTTAATCCTGTATTCTACAAAAATAGCCTTTATCGCTGTTTTCCGCAAGGTGACAGATTGTCTCATCACGGAAACAGCTTCCCGCCACTTCCGCAGCGATACCCGGACCGTCAAGTCCGTTGAAATGGAGAAGTTCTTCCCGGCTGCCCTGGGCGTTACCCCGGGCGCTAAAACCTTCCTCTACCCCCAAAACCAGGACGCGGGCGGGAGAGTTCCGGCGGAGGGCGAGGCAGGCGGCATATTCCCCAAAGCCGCCCTGTCGTATTCCTTCCTCAATAAAGACAACCAATTTATAACGGCGGAGTATATCCGCAAGATAGTCTTCGTCCACAGGCTTGAGGAAACGGAGGTTGTAAAGGTCCGCCTCTATGCCCCGGCGGGAAAGGAGTTCCGCCGCTTCCCGGGCCTGGGGATACAGGCTTCCGGTAAAGGCAAGGCACAGGGGGGCATTTTCCCGACGGACAAATATCCCGCAACCTCTTTCCAGGGGCAGGGAAAAGGCCGCTTCCTCCAAAGGGCAGACAGCTTTGGGGTAGCGGATCGCCACGGGACCTGCTTCGGCCAGGGCCCAGTCCAGCATATTCCTGAGTTCCCCGTCGCTTGCGGGGGCCAGTATGGTCATATTCGGAGCAAAACGGAAAAGGCTGATATCGAAAAGACCCTGATGGGTTTCCCCGTCATCTCCGACAAAGCCCGATCGGTCCAGAGCGAATACCACCGGAAGATCCTGGAGGCTTATATCGTGGATAACCTGATCCGCCGCGCGCTGAATGAAAGTCGAATAAATGGCCGCCACAGGCCTCAATCCCCGGGCAGCCAGTCCTGCGGCAAAGGTAACGGCGTGTTCCTCCGCGATGCCCACGTCAAAAAAACGTTTGGGGAACCGGGTTTTAAACGGGGAAAGGCCCGTCCCCTTCTCCATGGCAGCGGTAATCGCCACAACCCTGTCATCCCGGACAGCCGCTTCCTGTAACGCCGCGCTGAAGGATGCGGTAAAGGAAATTCCCCCGCCGCCGGCGTCCCGGTTGCGGATGCCGGAACTAACGCCCGGCGTAAGGCCGCCGGACACCGAAAAGGAAGAAACCCCATGGTAGCTTCCGGGATCGTCTTCTGCAAAACCGTAACCTTTGCCCTTGTGAGTTATCACATGAATGACCACGGGCCTATCGAGCTTCCGGACATCCCGAAACACCTGTTCCATTTGCTGAATATGGTGGCCTTCAATAGGACCTACGTACTCGAATCCCAAGTCCACAAAAAAGTTATCGGTGTAGAAAACAGCTTTGACCGCCCGTTTCATACGGAGTACGAGGCCGTAAAAGGCTTCGCCTATAAAGGGCAGGCCTTTAGCTATAGCATCGAATTTCCGGCGGAAACTCTGGTATTTAGCCTGCATACTCAGGCGGCTTAAATATTTAGAAAGGCCGCCCACATTGGGACCTATGGACATCTTATTGTCGTTGAGTACGACCACCAGGGGAAGGCCAATCTGCCCCGCATGGGACAAGGCTTCGTAGGCGAGGCCGCCTGTCAGGGCGCCGTCTCCTATAACAGCCACCGCCCGGCCGTCTCCGCCACGAATACGCTCCCCCGCAAGAAGCCCCAGGGCGGCGGAAATGGAGGTAGAGGCGTGGCCCGTGTTGAACGCATCGTGGGGGCTTTCGGAATATTTCGGGAACCCCGCTATGCCGTCCGCCCGGCGGAGGGTCCCAAAGGCTTCAAAACGACCGGTCAGAAGTTTATGGGTATAACATTGGTGTCCCACATCCCAGACTATTTTGTCATGCGGGGACTGAAAAACCCTGTGCAGGGCTATAGTCAGTTCAACAACTCCCAAATTGGAAGCTAAATGTCCCCCATTCCGGCTTACGGTGGATACAATTACGTTCCGGATCTCGGCGGCCAATCGGTTTAATTCGGCATAACTAAAATTTCTAATATCTTCCGGTCCCCGGATATCAGATAAAAACAGTCCGCCTTGATCCATACGATCACTAATCCTAATCCCGCCGTTTCTTCACGAAAAAACAAAACCGCGGTATATGCCGCGGTTCTCCAAAAAGAACACTATTTATTCTTGTGCCGATTTTTTCTGAGTTTCTTCTTGCGTTTATGGGTTGCAATTTTTCTGAGTTTGCGCTTTCTTCCACAGGGCACCTCACCCCCTCCTTTCTGCTTGTCAGCAGGAAACTTGATTCAGTATGAACCAGGTATGAAAAAAGGTCAAGAGGCCGCGTTACCTCATTGAAAAAGTAACCCAAATCAAGGCAGACTATCCGGAGCTAATAGTTCCCGAAGGTCAAAATGGGGGTATCCATGAGCGTAAAGCGAAACGTCATCGCCGGATACCGTTCCCGCTATCGGAATGCGGGCCGGAAAGAAATGGCGCCATTCTAAACGAAATACAATTTATCACCGGGTATAACCGGAAGTACGCCCTGCGTATCCTCAAC
>JAITBO010000102.1 GCA_031283505.1 Treponema sp.
ACAACGAATTTTTAACCTCAAAACCGACATGCAAAGGAGGACAGGGATTTTGAAGAACCATGAGAAAGGGAGAAAATCATAATTATATATAAATATTATAGATTTAGTAGGATATATATGAGGGAAGTTGAGGTAATTAAGTTATTTTTGTTTTTTATATGTACATGTGTATGTAAATATACAATTGCGAATTATTATTTATAATTATTGAGCCTAATAGCTTTTAATGTCGAAGATTGCTACATTTATGTATCTTTGTGGGGATAGACCGCATCTGGTATCGGCAGGGCTTTGAGTCACACCGCTTCAGCCCAAGGCAACGTCTAGGATCATCATCAGAAGGAAGCCCGCCATCACGGCCATGGTGCCGGCGTTGGAATGTTCTCCAAGATGAGCTTCGGGGATAAGTTCTTCCACCACCACATAAAACATGGCCCCTGCGGCAAAGGATAAAAGCCAGGGCATATAGGGGGCGATAAAGGACGTGGCGAGCACCGTAAGGAGACCGAATATGGGCTCCACCGCTCCCGAAAGGCAGCCTATCAGGAATGCTTTTGCGCTGCCCATACCCTCCTGCTTTAAGGGAAGGGCCACCGCCACGCCTTCAGGAAAGTTTTGTATGCCAATCCCCAGGGCCAGGGCAATAGCGGAAATATACATAGAAGGGGCCTCGCTGTGCTGGGCCGCCAGGGCAAAGGACAGCCCTACCGCCATCCCTTCGGGGATATTGTGCAGAGTTACTGCGGAAACAAGCAGGGTGGTTCGCTTCAGGGAAGAGGACGGACCCTCCATGGTGTTGGTTTCGGGGTGCAGGTGAGGGATCAACCGGTCCAGGAGGAACAGGAAAAGGACCCCGAGAACAAAACCCCCGGCAGCAGGAATCCACCCTACCCCGCCACCCATCTCCGCTTCGGCAATAGCCGGAACCAGAAGGCCAAACACCGCGGCGGCAACCATGACGCCCGCGGCGAACCCCAGGAACAGGGTCTGCAGTATTCTACTGCTTTGGTTACGGAAAAGGAAAACCATGGCCGATCCCAGACAGGTCATCAAAAAGATAAACCCCGTGCCGGCAGCAACCCATAAAAGTTCACGCATGGCTTAAGTATAGACCCGCCGATCCCGGCCTGCAAATTTTCTTGCCGAAAGTGTCAATATCATCCACAGCCAACCGAATTGTCGAACAAGTCCATTGACTTACATGGTCTCCAAAAAAGGTATCCCGGTAAGGTTCAGCGCATCCCGCAGGACCCGCAGGACGGCCTTGGACAGAGCCAAGCGGCCGGCTGCCAGGTCAGGGTCCTTGGCGTTGAGGATGGGGCAGTCGTGGTAGAAGCGGCTAAAGCCCTTGGATAATTCATAGAGATACGCCGCCAGAACGGAAGGGTCCATCCGATCCGCAGCGTCCGCCACCGCATGGGGATAGGCGGAGATAGTCTTGATAAGGTCCCACTCGGCATCGTCCACAAGAAGCTCCGGTTTGATAACGCCCGCAGTATTACTGTTATCCCCGCGAAGCATGGAATCCTTGCGAAGCATGGAAGAAATACGGGCGCCCATATATTGGAGATAAGGACCGGTGTTGCCGCTGAAAGACAGGGATTCCTTGGGGTCGAAGAGCATGTCCTTGGCGGGGGTCACCTGTAAAAGATAGTAATGGAGGGCCCCCAGGGCGACTTTCTCCGCCACCTCCGCGGAATCGCCAACCGCCTCTTCACGGTCCTTGCTGCGGATTTCTTCCAGGGCCAAATCCCGCAGGCTGTCGATGAGGTCGTCGGCATCTATCACGGTCCCTTCACGGCTCTTCATCTTTCCTTCAGGAAGGTTTACCATGCCATAGGAAAGGTGATAGAGATTATCAGCCCATTGGTAACCAAGCCTCTTCAAAATCGCAAAGAGAACCTGAAAATGATACTGCTGTTCGGAACCCACCACATAGACCATCCGGTCAAAAGGCCAGTCGTTGTACCGGAAGATGGCGGTGCCGAAATCCTGCGTAATGTAAATTGATGTTCCGTCCTTACGGAGGAGGATTTTTTTATCCAGTTTCTCCGCGGCCAGATCCACCGCTACCGCGCCATCCTGTTCCCGGTAAAATATACCCTGCTCCAGCCCCTTGAGGACTTCGTCTTTTCCCAGAAGGTAGGTTTGGCTTTCGTAGTAATACTGATCAAAGGAAATCCCGGTACGTTCATAAGTTTCCTTCATACCGTCCACAGTCCAGTCCTTCATTTTCTGCCAGAGTTCCACAGTTTCCTTATCGCCGGATTCCCACTTGCGGAGCATTTTCTGGGCCCGCGCCTCAGCCCCGCTGTCTGTCTGGGACATCTGGTGGTATTTGACGTACCAGTCGCCCACAAAGTGATCGCTTTTGATATGCTCCGAAGCCGGGGTCTTCCCCTGACCATATTCGTTATAGGCAAGCATGGATTTACAAATATGAATACCCCGGTCATTGATGATACAGACCTTCCGTACCGCCGCCCCGCAGGCCGCCAGGATTCGGGAGATGCTCTCTCCCAGAATGTCGTTCCGCAGATGGCCCAAGTGGAGGGGCTTATTGGTGTTGGGGCTGGAAAATTCGACCATGATCCGTGATCCGGCAAGATTCCCCGGACGGCCCACCGGGACGCTTTCATCCGCCGCCTGGGCCAGGACGGAGGCGATCACCGAAGGCCGGCCCAGGCGCACGTTGACATAGGGGCCCTCCGCGGTGAATGTACCGGCAGCCTTGCCCTCAGTATCACTGCCGCCATGGACCAGCGTCAGTTGGGCGCAGACCATCTGAGCGATCTGCGGAGGGCCCTTCCGCAACACTTTCGCAAAACTGAACATGGGAAAGCCCAGGTCGCCCAATTCCGGGTTGGGGGGGATCTCGGCGATCACCTGATCGGCGTCAATACTCCCCTCCAGACCCGCATTGGCAAGCACTTTTTCAAGAGCCCGGGCTATCCGGTTTTTCCATGCATCTCTTATGGCATCCATAATTATTCCTCACTAAAAATATCCCATCACGGCAAGCATCCGGGTATAGGCTGATCCTTCCCGCCGGAATGAACCCAGCCGTTGATCAGTGAACGTACAATCTTCACAGTAGGCGATGTTCCGTACCCCCGCGCCTGCCAGTAACCGGGCATTGGCGGCCTGAAGGTCCAGGGCAGGTCTTCCCCCATCCCGCTTGACCACCGGCCCCAGGGGATACGCCCCAGGGGAAGCGTTATTGTCATCACCGGCGCCGAACTCCGCCTCAAAGACGGCGGCCCGCGTCTCATCTACCTGATAACAGCAGGAGTGAATACAAGGTCCCAGTAACGCCGCTACCGCTTCCGGCCGGGCCCCCCAGCTGACCAGGAGGGATAGGGCGTTAAGGACTATCCCGGTACCCTTCCAGCCTGAATGGAGCAAGGCCCACGCGCCGGAGCCCGTATCGTAGAGAAACACCGGGAGACAGTCCGCTACGGTCACCGCCAGAACGATTGTTCGATCCCGGCTTGCCAAACCGTCCGCCTCAGGACGGCCGGAAAAGCGGTCATCCGCCGCCAGGACGGTACGGGAATGGACCTGGGTACAACTCCGTACCTGCTCCGGTTCAAGGCCGAGGGAACGGAAAAAACAGGCGCGGGTATCGCCTTCATCAGAATATACCATATTTCCCGCGGCGCGGGAAGAAATGACACAACGAATTTCCCTTACCGGCCCGCAGTCCATCATCAAGGGCATCTCAGCTGCCCAGGGCAGCTTATATGAAGGAGAAGAATCAAAGGAAAGCTTAAAGGGATAGAGATTCATCGGTGTTTACCGGGTTACCGCCCGGCCTCCATGGTAGTAATTTTATCCATGAGCGCCATAGCTTTAGTCAGCGTCTCAATAGTATTAATAACGCCGCCGGCGAATACATCGGTTTTTCCGGACATATCGGCCAAATTGATGAGGGTATCAAATTTTCCCTCAGGCTCCTTGGTAAGTATGCCCTTCAGAACCTTCACCATAAGCTCCAGGGCATCCCTGATCCGGCCGATGATCTTGTTTGCCTCGTCCGAGGCCTCATCCTCCACAAGCTGGACCTTGTGCCGTTTCACCGACAGGGAGGACATATCCATCTTCGCGGTGGCATACCGTTTTCCCAGATCCCCCTCGCTGGAGATATCCCTCTCAAAGCGCCTGATGGTTTCATCAACCTTGAAGATCTCGTTATAGGCGTCGTTAAATTCAGTGAAGTTTTCCTTTTTAAAAAAATCCCCGTCAATCAGGATGGGCCTGAGAACCAGATTCAACTTCGAAACAAACAGTACGGAATGAAAGGTCCGCAGAAAGGAAAGACAGAAAGCCCCCTTGAAGGGAAGCCCCCCAGGGTTGATATCCGATTTCGCCCCGGAGAGAACCTGCAACTCCACGCCGTTAAAGAAATCATGGAAACATTCGATCAGTTCCCGGCGATGATGGTTGCGGGTATACTCGTTAAACTGTTCCTCCACGGTATGTTTCCAGTATTCCTTATACATACTGAACCAGTCTTCGCCGCCGCTTATAACCTTAGGCAAGATACTCATATCCTTTTCAGCACAGCGGAGAATCCTGTTCAGGGGCACAGTTTTATTGAAATTACGGATCACCGCCATGGCTTTCTGCACCTGGCCTAGAAGCAGAGCCATCTCGTCTTCCATGTTAAACCCCGGCGTTTCCGATTTGTCCTGGAGGATAAATATAAAGAGAGACTCCAGGAGGGTCATAGGGGGAGTTTCCTTCAGAGAATGGAGGATGTTGTTCAGGGTCCGGAGGTAATTATTCACCAGATGGGCGGAGCAAACCTTTCCCTCCCTCCCGCTCCGGTTAGCAAAGGAAACCAGGAGCCGATCAAACAAAAACGATGAAAGCTCTTTCAGGCAGTTTAAGGTTCGGGCATTGAAGTACATCACCGCCCGGCGATCATCCCCTATGGCAGCGATACCCTCTTCCATGGCCTGTATACTCAGCTGCCGCAGCACCTGGTCGGACGCGCCGGGATGTTTTTCCGCCACCTTTGCGGGATCCGTTTCGGCCAGGAGGCGGCGGTGGATATCCTCCATTTCCAGAGACGCCAGAAAGACATAAAATGCCCCCTTGTCCCGGTTCACACTCATATCCAGGGCATCGTAAAAAAAGCGGGCGCTGTCCTTGAGGTCTGTTACCGCTCTGTGAAAAGCCGGAAGAAGCTGGTCATGTTCGTAGTCGTAGATTCCCGGATATTGTTCTTCAATACGCCGCCCCAGCTGGGCCATCTGCCGCCCCTGAAAAACCTGCAGGGGAGCCTTCCCCCCAAACAAGCCAATAAACCAGAAGAAAAAACGGGTATACCAGGGAAGGGCATCATACCTTTTTTTAATATCAGCCGCCTCGGCCCCGGAATCCAGGTCACCGGCATCGTCATACAGGAGCGGATCCGAATTTTCGGACCGGGTGTTGAGCTTTTCCAGGAGGCTTTTCCGGTCATCCATGGTAAGCGCTGTGGCAAGGCGGTTAAAAATACCGTTTTCTTCCATAAGTTATACTATACGGCGTATGGCGAGTTTCGGTCAACGATAAGCATTCCGCGGCATTAACATTTTCGCCTTCAATGTCAGTTTTCAGGTCTAGCCTATGCCTGTTGGTTTCGCTGGGCCGTGAATAGGAGCAATAGACGGTTTCTTTTAACATGGGGTTTACCCTCCTGCAAGTGAGATGCGTCCGCCATACCGGCGGGGCCTGTGGAAAGTCCGGCATACCGCTTGCCGGGGGTTGTTATTAGGAGACAAACATGGAGAAAAGCCGGGGCAAGGCCGGAAAACGGAGGCTTGACCGGATAAGAAGAATAGACGATACTTGGAGAGTCAGGATCGCCTGATTAGGGACGCTTTCGAGGGATCAGTAAATAGCTCTTTGGGCTATGAATGGTCAGTATACCAGCGCCCCTATTTTTTACCCTAACCTTATGTCCATAACCTCGATTGAGTACATTTTATTGGCAAGATAGGTATTTATGTACTCTTTTACCGTGAATTTTACAATCACGAGACCGGCTTGGTGGACCATGGGTGCAAAAAGATAGTGTCGTTCCTTGAGACCATCATTGTTTTTTTGAACGTTCAATTCAAATTTCCACGGTTCGATTGTGTTTTGAAAGAGCTTATCGGCATTGGCTACAGCCAAAAAATGGAGTTCCGGGCTGACAGAAGCGTTCACCGCTTCGCTACTGACCATTTTCCCGATAGACTTTCCTGGAAGCCGGGCCACCAAGCCGGATCTGCTGGTCATGAGTCCTTTTTTAGTGATTTCTTTGAGAATTCGAGTAGCTTCCTGCCGGTCACGGGCCGATCTGACGGGTTTCGCCGCCTCTTTCACTTCATCCGGTGTCCCAAAATCTTCAATTTTCAATAGTTTGGCCTTTTCCGTACTGCTGTCGTAAGGCTCTTTCCCCACCGATCCATCCTTTTTCACAGTTTAAGATAAGCTGTTTTTTATGGTTAACTATATCGGTCTTGCAATGACGCGGTAAGCCTCTGGCTGGGGCTTTTTCGGACTAGGACAAGAATTGGGACAAAACTTTTTTACAGTGCTTGACTTTTCATTCATTCGATTGACATGGAATGTGTTTTAGGGTATATTCACAACTGGAATTTCAGGAGTTCTTTGTATTATGTAGACTTATTTTTTTCATCCCTTGACTTGTGTTACAAAACATGGGGCGAAAAAGGGTCAAAAAGACATGAAATTCATTCCCCGGTTGTGTAATGGTAGCACAGCAGACTCTGGATCTGCTTGTGGGGGTTCGAATCCTCCCTGGGGAAAAAGCACAAAGGCGAAAAAGCGTTACCGCGGAGACAGCTTTACCGGAGAATTCTTATGATTTCCGCCTTATAGGAACAGAATTACTTAGCAATCCCGCTCCTTAATTTTCTATTTATCCCAGAAGCACAGGATTGAATACGGAAACACTCGTCTTTATAGAGAATTTTGGGTAAGAAAACCTCTAAAAACTTCAGTTTTTAGAGGTTCCCGATTTTGAATTTAAAGAGGCCCGGGGCCATAAGGCTCTGGAACCGGGTTAGGGTTGCGGATAATATTTGATGCGGTAGTCGCCGGCGCTATGGCTTTCCACCAGCACATAAACGGTTCCCCCGGGGGATAATACGTTGATGTGCGGGCCAGATGGCATGCTGCCGATGTCGCCGGAGATGCCCAATACCTGGGATGCCTGGGTCCCTTCGTCCAGGTAGGCCGATACAGAGGCCTCCAGAGGTTTACCGGTACCGGTGTTCTTGGATTCCCCTTCCAGATTATAGTTCCCTGCTGCGGATACGGAGAAAGAGTACCAGTGAGCGTCGCCGGAACCAACCGTTATCCAGCCTGTCCAGGTGTCAGCGGTCAGGGGCGTGGCGGCGGCCGGGGGCACAGCGGAAACCTGGGGCGAGGACGGCCCCTTGCCATTCCCGTTCTCTGCTTTCACCTCGTAGTAATAAGTGGTCCCCGGGGAAACGGCGGTGTCGAGATAGGTGGGAGGGCCGCTGGTTATCGTTGTCAGCAGACTGAAGCTGTCGAGCTCTTCACGGTGGTACACATTATACTGCGTGGCTCCGGGGACGCTATCCCAGTCGATAAGGACCGCGGGCCTGGGGATTCCCTGTGCTTTGACATACGAAGGGGCCGTCTGGGGCGCCAGATCCGCGGAGTTATAATACCGGATGACGTAAGTGCCGGTTGCGGAGGGCTGGTCGAGGTCCGTTATCGCGCCTTCAACCAGCACATAGACGGTTCCCCCGGAGGATACGAAGACAGGCTGAGGGGTGGTGTAATCGAAAGGTCCAAGTGGGGACCCGTCGCTCGTGTAGATCGATACAGAGGCAGCCAGGGTATATGGCAGCCCGATGTCCAACTGTACAACATAGGGGGTGGAGGCTGCGGCGGTAAACTGGTACCAGTCACTTTCGCCGGGGTTAGCAATCTCCCCCTTCCCATCTGTCTTCCAGGTGTTGTCAGTGGGCAGGGACGTGGCGACGGACGGGTCCAGGGGCGCAGCGGATACCGGGTCTGTGGACAGCGGATCCTTATTGCCCTGTGAGTCCTCCGCATACACCGTGTAGTAGTAGTCGCTTCCCGCGGTAAGGCCGCCAACACTGCCGGTGTCGGTATAGAAAGTTGGATCTGTACCGTTCCGCGTCGCTATTTCAACGGATGGTCCGCCCTTTGTATCCGAGCGGTACACCTTATAGCTCGCGGGTTCGGGGGAAACGGGGGCCCAGGAGATAACGACCGCGGGCTCGGGGATTCCCTGCGCCCGGACCGGCTCGGCGGTAGGACCCTCTGGTACGGTGGGTACAGGGGCGAAATTTCTATAGAGAACCGTTGTTTCGGCGGAGTTGAATGGGACGCGTGCTGCCACGTAGGTGCGCGCAAAATCCCCCGACGGGTTTTCGGGCGGGTCTGCTGCCCGGCCTCCCGAGGGGGCTCCCGGTGAGCCTGCAGCGTCAACTAATGCAAGGTAAACGTCAAATGTACCGTAATCCGTCCATCTTGCTGCCACAGCACTCGATAGGTCATAGAGTTCCGCTCTTATGGTAGCAGCCCCGAGTGTTATATGGCCCTCCGCGTGGTCTGCTCCGGCGACAATATTTGTCGGGTCCGGTGTTTTTCCGGCTGGGACAATTCCAATTTGGATATCCATACCTCCAGCTACCATCTGCTTCAGTCCGTCCATATCACCGGTAGTAATTTCGGTAATTACCAAGGTTTTCGGCGCGGTGTTTGGGATGAAAAAATCATCTTTCGTAAAGGCGTATTCCGCTTCCGGCTTCAGGCCGGAGTAGATATGCACTATTTCCGAAGCCCCGGCGGTTAATCTGCCGTCTGCGTCGTTTTTTTCCAGGGTGATGGTGAGGTAGTAATAGCCGGGGGCTACTTCTATGGAAACCGGCGCTGTCATTGAAGCGGTAAGGGGTTCCGTTTTGTCCGCTGCGGCGGCGTCCAAATCTTTGTCTAAGATCAGCATGCCGGTTACGCCTTCGGGAAAGGTTACGGTATAGGTAAAGATACCGTCATTCGCCCCGGCTGTATCCACCGGTACCGGCGTAAGGTATACCGTTACCGGGGTAGTAACACCCGCGGCTACCGTTACAACCTTTTCGCCCTTGGCGGCCAGGTATGTAGTTTCGGTTCCGCTTGTGGGCTTGAACTTGCGGGACGCCTCAACCACGACGGTCCAGTCTCCCACGGCCAGTTCCTGCATTACCCCGGCTCCGGCGAGGCCTGAAGCATCGGATACCGTAATATCGGTTTCGCCTACCTTTTTAAAGGTCAGCTTGTAGCTGCTGAACTCCGGGGGCTCTTTGGGGAGGATGGTCCGGGCCGGACCGGCTTCCCCCAAGGAGGCCGTAAGAACTACCCGGCCCGAGCCTCCCGCGGAGGCGGATGGGTTAAGGGGCTGGATACAGGACGCGGCCAGGACCGCGAAGGCCGCCAGGGCGGCAAAAATAAAATGCTGTTTAAAGTGTTTCATTATCAATCCTCCTTAGTCCGTAACGGTAAAGTACAGGGTCTTGGCGTATACGCCGGGTACGCCGCCCTTGGTTACGAATACCGTTAATTGGTGCTGTTTAGTCGAAAGACCGAGCTCCCTCGCATTCAGGGAGACGCTGCCGGCGGGGGTTCCAAGCACGGTAGCGCCGTCCAGCACCCACCGGTAAGTGGCAAATGCCTCTTGTACGGATATGGTCAACGTGGCGTTGGCGGACTTGGACAGTTCCAGGCCCCCGCTCACTCCGCTCAAGGTGATGGTTTCATCCTTGGCGCCGGCGAAGGTAACCGTTACCTGCGCAATGTTCGGCAGCGACTGGCCGGTGTTCGGGGTTACCGGGGCGGGGTTTGATACCCCGGGACTCGAGTTCCCGGCGGCGTCCTTCGCCTTGACCTTGAAGGTGTAGAGGGTTCCGTTGGCCAGGTCGGTGATTGTCCAGGCCTAGGTTCCCTTGGGGGCGCTTGCGCTGCCGCCGCTCCAGGTGATTTCAATGGGGGCCAGGTCCGGGGCTGGGGGATCGTTCCAGGTCAGCAGCACTTTCGCATCGCCGGCGGCCGCGCTAAGGTTGGTTACATCGCCGGGGGCTATGTTATCCTTGTTGAGAGAGCACTCTGGGACAGTCACATTAGCGCCGGACACCGTAATGCCGGTAATCGTGCCGGGATCATAGCCTAAAAGGGTTACCGTGGCGGTGTAGGTCCCGGCGGGTATGCCGGTGATAGAGTACGCGCCGCCTGCACCCGCGACAGCCGAACCGACAACCGCGCCGCCGCTGTTTTTAAGCTGTACCAACGCGCCCGACGTGTCGGCGGAATCGCTGGTGCTAATCGTGCCGCTTACGCTGTAGGTGGCGGTTCCGGTTTTAAGGAGCTGCACGTTTTAGCTTACATTGTTGTTGCCCACCGTAACGGTTATCGGGCCGGAGCTGTAGCCCGCGAGGGTTACCTCGATGGTGTAGGTCCGGCGGGGATGCCGCCGATGGAGTACGCGCCGTTTGTGCCCACGGTTACCGGGTTGCCAATCGTAGCGGCGCCGGATTTAAGCTGCACCGACGCGCCCTGCGCGTTGCCGCCGTCGCTCTTGGTAATCACGCCGCTTACCGTATAGGAGCCGCCGCCGCCTACGGTGATAGGAAACGTGGCGGTTTTACCCTGATAGGTGACGGTAACGGTCTTGATTCCCGCCTCGGCGGTAATGGCCTTGCTGCCTTCTTTCAGGGGGCTGCCTTCCCAGCTCAGGGTCCAGCCCGTTACGTTTTTGGAGGAACCGTCGTCATAGACGGCGGTAACGGTCAGCCCGGCGGAATCAAAGCCCTCCCCTACCGCATAGTGGGTTTTCGTGGGAAAAGCGGCTGCGGTGATACTGGCCACGCTGGGGCCGGTGGTATCGGGGCCCGCGCCGCCGCACGCGGCAAAGAGCATGGCAAAAGCCATGCAGGACCGCCCCGGCCGCGGCAAATGGAGGATGAAAAAACGAGGGATGTTTTACAGGATTACAGGTGGGGGGGTAAATAATATGGCACGCCGCATCATTTTGTCAAGAAAAATTGTCGTTAATGTCGCTAACCAGCGATTACTTCACCCCTCTAATTAACAAGCGATTCGTTCACCCCCATGACGAAAATGCAAAATTTTACAGAGCTCAACTTGTTTATAAAATCCTCTCAGAACTCC
>JAITBO010000143.1 GCA_031283505.1 Treponema sp.
CAGGACTTGTTATTTTTCCAAGAAACTGTTCAACCACAGGAAAGCTTTTGATATGGCTTTCTTTTACATCAATTATGGTTTTGTTTGAGAACTCATCATACTTTCTGGATCACCTCCCATATTTCTTATGGCCTTTTTGTCCGCCGATCTTCAGAGGCTTGCCGTGGTTATTTTTTTGTGCCGCTGTTTTTGGTTTTACGATATCTGAGGAAGGTGGTTTTGAGGAATTGCAGGAATCCTTTTGCAGACGGGCAATCGCTGCCTTGAGTTCCGCTGCCTGTGTCTCAAGCCCGGCTATTCGCGCTTCCAGCTTCCTGATTGTTTCCGCTTGTTTACCAATCAGTTTTGCCTGTTCGCAGATAATTTCCGCCTGTTTTTTGACCAGTTCGTGTAAATTTTCCCCTTCCACGCTTTGTTTTTACCACACTTCCTGATTTTATGCAATAAGGCCGTGAACGGTTACAATATTTTTGTATTTACTAAATTTTTTTTAGTTACATACTTTCTCTATGCAAATGGAGCATCAAAATAGAAGGGACATAAATACCGGAATTGAGTGAATTTTAAGAATTTCAGGCTGTTTTTTCAAAATCAGGCATTTTAGAAGAACATTACTAAAATATTGTTATTTATTACTAAATAATTTTAGTTAGAAATTTAGTCCTTTAATAAAAAAATGAGCTTTTAATAAAAAAATTATTTGACATACCGTTTTTTTATGTTACAATAAATCAATACTATCTTTCGAGGAGGAATTATAAATGAAACGGTTTTTCTCAGCGTGTATTTTTGCGGTCCTTGTCGGCTCCATAGCCTTTGCCGCGGGCGGACAACAGCAGGGGGCTTCCTCATCGGGTCCCCAGGGTAAATCGTCCAAACCGGAAAAGGATTGGAGGATCGCATTGGTTCCCAAGGACAGCACCAATGCGTGGTTTGTCCGGATGGAAGTGGGGGTCAAGAAGTTCGCCAAGGACACGGGCTTAAACGCCTTTCAGAAAGGTCCCGCCAGAACCGACGCCGCCATGCAGGCCCAGGTCATTGAGGATCTTATCGCCCAGGGCGTAGACGCCATCTGTGTTGTCCCGGTGGATCCTGCGGCTCTGGAGCCCGTCCTGGGCAAGGCCCTTTCGCGAGGTATTGTGGTGGTTACCCATGAGGCGTCCTTCCAGGAAAACACCATGTACGATATCGAGGCCTTTGATAATTCCGAGTACGGCGCCTTCATTATGGATAACCTGGCAAAGGCTATGGGTGAAAGCGGCGTATATACCACCATGGTAGCCCATGTGACTAACGCTTCACACAACGAATGGGCTGACGGCGGTGTCGCCCATCAGAAGAAGGCTTATCCAAACATGACTCTTTTGGCGGCGGAACCCAGGGTTGAATCAGAAGACAACGAGGAACGGGCTTATGAGAAGGCCAAGGAACTCTTCAAGAAATATCCTGAATTGAAAGGTATCATGGGTACTTCCTCAAAAGATGCTCCGGGTATTGCCAGGGCTATTGAAGAGTTGGGTCTCAAGGGTAAAGTTTTCACTTCCGGTACGGGTATGCCGGAAGAAAACAAAATCTTCCTTAAAAACGGCACCCTGGCCGCCGCGACTCTTTGGGATCCCGCAGACGCCGGATACGCCCTTTGTTCCCTTGCAGTAAAGATTCTTCGGGGAGATCCCATAGGGAACGGCCTCAACCTGGGTTTGAAGGGCTATGAAAGCCTGAAATTCCTTGGGAATTCTAAAAAGATCCTAATCGGATCCGGCTGGATTGTTATCGACAAGGATAATGTTGATTCTTTTGGATTCTAAGGGTTAAAATATTAGGGCAGATGATGTGTATTTTTGGTATCCTCTGCCTTAATTTTTATTGAGGATTAGAATGGCTGAATGTATAGTACGGGCCGAAAATATCAGAAAATCATTCGGAGGCGTGGAAGCCCTCAAGGGGGTTAACCTGGAGCTTGGCCCTGGCGAGATACACTGCCTCGCCGGGGAGAACGGCTGCGGAAAATCGACTCTCATTAAAATTATTTCGGGGTTCTACGAAGCCGATGAGGGGACCATCGAAATTCAGGGGCGCCGTTTTTCTAAACTGAATCCGTCCGAGGCAATAGCTATGGGAATTCAGGTCATATACCAGGATTTTTCCCTGTTTCCAAATCTTACGGTGATGGAAAACCTTGCCTTGAATATGGAGCTTTCTGCAAAGAGAAAGCTGGTGAATTACTCCCGGATGCGGCAGACCGCTGACGAAGCCATGGCAAAGATTGATTTTAATACGGATTTGGATGAACGGGTAGAAAATCTCTCTATAGCGGAAAAACAGCTTATCGCTATTTGTCGAGCCCTGCTTTACGATGCGCGGCTCATCATTATGGATGAGCCTACGACCGCCCTTACCAGGAAAGAGGTCCGTTCCCTTTTTGCCATCATAAAAAAATTACAATCCCAGGGAATAGCCATCCTCTTTGTATCCCACAAGCTGGATGAGGTCTTTGAGATTTCCGAGCGTTTTACGATATTTAGAAACGGCGCAAACGTGGCTGAGGGAAAGACAAGCGAATTAGATGACAAGAAATTTGCCTACTATATGACCGGGCGGAATTTTGCCGAAGAATCCTATAGCCCCGCCAAGTTTTCTCCTGAACCGGTGCTGCGGGTTTCTGCTTTGACCCAGCAGGGGAGCTATCAGGATATTTCGTTCGACTTATACGGAGGGGAGATTCTGGGTATCACCGGTCTTCTGGGGTCCGGCCGGGAAGAATTGGTCTGGACACTTTTTGGCATAGGCCGCTTTGATTCGGGGAGTATCACCGTCAACGGCAAAGCGGTTAAGATCGGGAAAGTGGGAGACGCCATTTCCCTGGGTATCGGATATGTGCCTACAGACCGGCTTACCGAAGGGCTTTTCCTTGCCCAATCAATCGGCAGAAATATGATTGTCTCTGGACTCCGCCGGCTGTCGAACAGAGCAGGTTTTTTATACCGGGACAAAATCTCCAGGGAGATAGAGACCTGGATATCAGGGCTGTCTATTGTGGCTGCGGATTATGAACGGGAAGTTAAAACCCTTTCCGGGGGGAATCAGCAAAAAGTGGTACTGGCCCGCTGGCTTGCCAATGATCTCAAGCTGTTGATTCTGAACGGGCCTACCGTGGGTGTGGATATCGGATCAAAATACGATATCCATGGACTCCTGCGGGATCTGGCTTTCAAGGGTTTGAGTGTTATTGTCATCTCCGATGATCTTCCGGAATTGCTGGCCTGTTGTAACCGCATCGTGGTCATGCGGGACGGCCGGATCGTAGAAGAACTCCGGGCATCGGAAACCACCGAATCCCGGCTTGGTGAAATCGCCACCGGTATTGTCTAGGAGTTTATCATGATAGTACTTCCCACAAAAAAGCTTTTTCAACGGACTGAGATATATATATTCGGCGCTATTGTGCTGTTTAGTCTGTTGGTTCAGGCCAGAAGCGGCCAGTTTTTTACCAACAATAACCTGGTGGATATTTCCCGGTCTATGATTACGCCGGGTATCTTTGCCATAGGCGCTCTGATGGTGATAGTGTCCGGAGGCATAGATGTGTCTTTTACCGCCATCGCGGCCTTGGCAATGTATGCCGTCACATCGATACTGCTTCCCTCAGACTACAGCGGAACTATCTTGCTGCCCTATGCTATGGGGGCTCTCTTCGGTCTTATTATGGGGCTGCTGAACGGAATTCTTATAGCGTATTTTCATTTTCCGACCCTGGTGGTAACCCTGGGGACATCAAGCCTCTTTACCGGCATCATGCAGGGGGTGTTGGGAGCCCACCAGATCCCTATTCCCCGTGCCATGTACCGCCATGGCCTGGCCTATGTATTTAAGGTATATAACCCGGTCTTGAACCTGGGATCGGAAATGCCGGTTACTATTTTTTTGCTCATCGGTTTGCTCATTCTGGTCTTCTTTATTCTGCGTTATACCATGCTGGGCCGGGGGATTTTCGCTATTGGCGGAGATGAGATTTCCGCTCAACGGGCAGGGTTCGACATCATTGGGATTAAAATGTTTATTTACAGTTTTGTGGGGGTAGTGGCAGGTATTGCAGGTATTGCCCGGGCTTCCATGGTTCAAAGCTGCCAGCCTACCAATTTAAACGGCATGGAAATGACGGTAATCGCCGCAGTGGTGCTGGGGGGCGCGCGGGTTACCGGGGGATTGGGCACCCTTACCGGAGCCATCCTGGGAGTTGCCCTCATGACTATCATGTCCAACAGCCTGATCCTAATTGGGGTACCCACCTACTGGCAGCGGGTTTTTACCGGAGCGATCATTATTATCGGTACCGGCGTTTCGGCTTATCAAGCCGGCGGCGGAAAACGAAGGAACAGAAAAAATTCTGCGGCCAAGATGGTTATTTCAAATAACTGAGGCTGTTTCAAAACCGGCAGGACCTTGAAACTGGTTCAACTAATGGAGTGAGGAATGGCGGATAAAAAAGGCGTATCTCTGTTGCGGCCCAAACGGGATGAAGATAAAAACGTAGTCCGGCTGTTTTTTGTGTTTGTCGGCGTATTTATCCTGATGGGTTTTCTCAAGCCCCAATTGTTCTTACAAAAGAGCAACTTTATTTCTATGGCGACTCAGTTTCCCGAATACGGAATCATGGCCATTGGCGTTTCTCTGGCTATGATTTCCGGCGGCATTGATCTTGCGGTTGTAGGTACCGCCAATCTCTCGGCTATCTTTGCGGCTAAATACCTCATTGCCGCTGCACCCAGAGGGACGGCGCCGGATCAGGCATTGGGAGCCATTGGTGTAGCAATACTGCTGGCTCTGGTTGTAGGCCTTGCGGCGGGGGCTTTCAACGGTTTCCTCATTGCATGGCTTAGGATACCGGCGATCCTTGCCACGCTGGGAACCCAGCAGCTCTTTACGGGTTTTGCCATTGTAGTGACCGAGGGGAAGCCTCTGTCCCGCTTGCCTATGCTGTATTCCCAAATCGGCAACGCCGAACTTTTCGGATTTTTGCCTGTTCCCTTTGTTCTGTATGCGCTTCTGGCCGCTATCGTAGGATTGATACTTGGCAAGACGAGTTTTGGTCTCCGCCTGTATTTTGTTGGAACCAATCCTAAGGCGGCTGTCTATGCTGGAATCGAAAACAAACAGGTTCTTCTCAAAACCTATATGCTGTCGGGGCTGCTTTCCTCCGCCGCAGGACTGATTATGATGGCCCGGGCCAATTCCGCCAAAGCCGATTACGGCGCGGCCTATACCTTGCAGTGCGTATTAATAGCTGTACTGGGCGGCGTGGACCCCAACGGGGGATTCGGGACCATCCGGGGGGTGACTCTGGCGGTACTTATTTTACAGTTCCTATCTTCGGGGCTGAATATGTTTGAACATATTTCCAATTTTTACCGGGATATTATCTGGGGCGGGGTGTTGATCCTGGCGTTGGTTTTCAACTGGGTTATTGCCAGGCGAAATGAAAAGAAAATCGTCAGTCGAATCGGCCCATAGAATCAATCAGGGGGAAATTATTCATCCCCCTCCCTAAAGCTTAGGGAGGGGCAACCGTCAATCCTTCCTTTCAAAAAACCGGGCCTTTCTGCTAATTCCTTATAATACAAGGAATTACGTTTGAGAGACGCGGGACTCGAACCCACCACCTTCAGCTCCGGAGGCTGACGCTCTATCCAGATGAGCTAGTCTCTCGTCACGACAACTTTCCCGCCAAACGGCAAGACAAGAACCATCTGTAAAATAACAGACATTTTTTATTCTACCCTAATCATGGCGGAGTGTCAAGAGGGCGAATCGAATCGTGCAAAATGAATTGGAATACCCGAGCATCCACCCTGACCTGCCCTCCGAAGGGGAAAGGATAACACTTCCAAGGACAGGGCGCCAAAACAATATCCGGCATCACGGACAGTTTTTTGATTCGCAAGCGGGTCCCTACCCAAGAACCCGCTTTTCGGCAGGGGAGCTTTAGGGCGTTTGGACTCGGCATAGTTTTGTTTGTTTGGGGTATGGACCCGCATAAAATCTATATCTTGCGGAACGACAATACCCAAGAGTCCGTTCACCGGTTCGCGGAGGAGCTTCAGGGCGGGGAGATTCGTTTTTGCTTCTCATTAAAACCGTCAAGCAAGATTCCGGCGTTTAAGCGCCTTGAACAGGCGTTCCAGGGCTTCTTCCAACACGGCGGAAGGACAGGCGATGTTTATCCGTTCAAACCCCCGGCCTTCGGCTCCAAACATGGCGCCTTCGTCCAGGAACAACTCCGCGTCGCGGATCATGAATTCCTCAAGGGCCTTGTAATCCAGGCCCAAGGCCCGGAAATTCATCCATGCCAGATAGGTTCCTTCCAGGGGGAAGACCCTGATCATGGGAAGGTTTTGCTCCATAAAACTCTTTAAGAGCCGGTAATTTGAAGCGATGACCTCCAGGAGTTCGTCCAGCCAGCCGCCGCATTGGGTGTAGGCTATTTCGCACGCCTTAAGCCCCAGAACGCCGGGATTATGAAAGGCGCTTTTCAATATTTGGGCTTTAAACTTTTCCCGCAGTTCCCGGCTGGGAATGATGATGTTCGATGTCTGGAGACCCGCCAAGTTAAAGGTCTTGCTGGGAGCCGTACATACTATACAATTTTGGGCCGCCTCTTCCGAAAGGGTGGCATAAACGGTGTGGGTAACGCCGGGCATAAGGAGGTCGAAATGTATCTCATCGGAAATAACCAGAACATTATTACGGAGGCATATCTCCGCCACAGCCAAAAGTTCTTCTCTCGTCCAAACCCGTCCCACGGGGTTATGGGGGCTGCAAAAGAGGAGCAGCTTGTTCCGGGGATCCCGGGCCTTTTCCTCAAGGGCCGCGTAATCAATCGTATAGGCCGTTCCGCTTAAAAGAAGAGGGACGGCGGCCAATTCCCTGCCGTTTTCAGCGACCGCCATAGAAAAGGGGTAGTAGACCGGCGGCATGATGATGATCCCGTCGCTGCTCTCCGTAAAAGCCGCGACCCCGTTAAACAGGGCGGAAACTACTCCGGGGGTCTGGATGATCCATTCTTCCCTGACATCCCAGCCGCGCCTTGTTTTCATCCAATTGACAACCACCTGTGAATAAGCCGGGGTGGAGACCGCGTATCCAGGAGCCGAATGATCCAGGAAGCCCTTGAGGCCTAAGGCGATTTCCGGTTGAACCGGGAACTCCATATCTGCTACCGAAAGGGGGATGATCCCCGGCGACACATCCGTCTTTTTTCTATACATGGCTTCCCATTTTGAAGAACCGGTTCCGCTTCTGTCTATGCGGGTGGTAAAATCATATTTCATCAAACATTCTCCCTGGTTAAATTATATCCGGAAGTCCATAAGAGCCGCAATGCCAACAGGGTGCCTGGCAGGGCATCGGCGTTTACTTTTCCGCCGGAGGGAGAGCATGACATACTAATCCATCAGAAGTTCTTGGGAGGGAATGATGAGGAACATAAGCAGACATGACCTTGAGCGGGTTACAGATTATCTGGAACAGATAAACGATCCGCGGCGAACAGAATATGGGAATATCCGGC
>JAITBO010000145.1 GCA_031283505.1 Treponema sp.
CCCCGCGGTCCTGATATAGTCAATAATGTCATTTATTATTTCTGTATCAAATCCAAAATCTTTTCTTGACAGTACATCAATATATTCAAAGATAATTCTATTGTCATAGAGTATTTTTATTTTCTCGTTCAAAACCAAGGCCAGTATTTTAGCCGGATTCCCATTTGCTTTTATCAATGCGGATACAATTACATTGGTATCAAGTACCACCTTCATGGTTTATTATTTTTTCTCACATCGGCAATGACGCCATTTATCTCTTCAAGGGACATTTTGTCATTGCCCAGCTTAACGGAGATTTCCTGCATCTTTTTTACCGCGTTTATTGCCTTTGCCCTCCTGACCGCGGAAACAGTTTCTTCCAATGTTTCATCGCTTAACGGCGTCAATAAGGCTATGGGCCTTCCGTTATTTGTTACGATCATCTCCCGTTCAGTTGACAGTTTTTCCCAAATACCGGACGAGGACGTTCTAAAATCCCTAACCGAGATAAATTTCATAATGGCTCCTCCTGCCTCAAGAATACCCTATTATTATAGTATTGTCAGCAAGTTTCGATATAGAGTTTCGGCATAATTTTTTACACCGACCTTACCGGCGCGAAGATACGCGTTACGAGCAAGGCCGGGGAAGGCGCGGTCTTTACGGTCAGGCTGCGGGCAGCGGAAGGGGGTTGAGTTAGTGAAAATCCCGCAATATGAAGCGAGGTTATGTTGTTCAAAGGGAATCCCTCGCTTAGGTGGGTGTCCCTCCCTCGCTTAGGTGGGTATGCCTCCCTCGCTTAGGAAGGTATGCCTTCCTCGCTTAGGAAGGTATGCCCACCTCGCTTAGGAAGGTATGCCTTCCTAGGCTAGGAAGGTGTCCCTTCCTCATAGAACGATTTCTATAAATCCTGCAAAATTTAACATCCCATTAACAAATCTTTAACACCATATAATATCGCCTCCCTATAATTACATTACAAAACAATTTTTGGAGGACATTATGTCAAAGCATGTATTTTTCGCGGCCCTTATCGCCGCAACCCTGGTATCGGCTGCTTCCTGCGCCGGTAAAGTCGAAGCCGCCGCCCCGGAGGCGGTGAGTATGGAAGCCCTGTATGCCGAAAACGGGTATCCGGTCAGCGTCCGCCGGTTGACGCCGGAGGATTTCTCGGTCTATCTCAAGTACCCCACGGTTTTACAGGCCCAATCCGAATCCACCGCCTACGCTTCCTTAAACGACGTGGTGCGGAAAATCAACGTCAAGGTCGGGGAACGGGTAGAGCGGGACGAGGTAATCCTTTCGTTCTCGGAGGATAATCAGACCTTTCAGCAGGCGCGGCTCTCTTATGAAAACGCCCAACGGACTTATGAACGGAGCGGGGCCCTGTTTGCCGCCGCCGATATTTCCCGGCAGGAATTTGATACCGCCCGAATGCAGTACGAAATCGCCCGGACAAACCTTCAGGCGGCCTCCGGCATGATCAATGTAAAAGCGCCGATCACGGGAACCCTTACCCGCCTGGATGTTCATGTTACGGAAAACGTGCGGCCCGGAACACCCCTCTTTACCATAACCGGAGCCGGTGGTTTTGAAACCCGCTTTTATGTGGGGGCCGATGAAATTGACCGGATCAAGATCGGGGCGCGGGTCTACATCGGTAATCCTGAACGGAACATTGAAGGCCGCGTCAGCCAGATTTCTCTTATGATGGACGGCGCGAAGCAGGCTTTCCCGGTAACCGCCTTTTTCGATGCGGACGGCGTGAACGGCGTAAACGGCCGTAATCTGGTAAGCGGTATGGGGGTCGATGCGGCGGTAGAGACCTATTACAACGGCGAGGCGCTGGTACTCTCCGAAACGGAATTGATAAAGACCGGCGAAACCTACACGACTTTCGTGGCGGACGGCGGTACGGCAAAACAGGTGGCGGTAGAGCTTGGGGAAGCAAACGGCCTGCGGCATGAAATAACCGGCGGGCTTCATGCGGGAGACCTGCTCGTCTCTGAAGGCCAGCATCGTCTTGATGAGGATATGCCCCTCAATACGGTAACGCTCCTCGCCGGTGCGGCAAAGTAAAAGGGACGCCATGAGCATCATAGATATTTCCATCAAACGGCCGGTAACCGTAACCATGGGCGCCCTGGCGCTGGTGGCCTTCGGCATCCTTGCCTACTTCTCTTTGCCGGTGAGCCTGCTTCCGGAAACAAAAACGGCGGTGGTAACGGTACAGACCCTGTATCCGGGGGCAAGCCCGCAGATAGTCGAGAACCAGCTTACCAAGCAGCTTGAGGATCAGGTTTTCTCCATAGCCGACGTGGATTCCCTTACCTCCTATTCGATGGACAGCGTTTCCGTCATAACCGTCGTGTTCAAGGACGGAAAAGATGAGAACCTCGCCATCCAGGAGGTGAAGGATAAGGTTGACGCCGTTCTGCCGGAACTTCCTGACGGCGTAGAGAAACCTTCGATCTCCAAGATAGATGTCGCCGCTTCCCTTCCCATTATGAACATCGTCCTTGAGGGCGGCATGGACAACACGGAACTCTACACCCTCGGTTCTACCGTGGTGCATGACGCGCTTTCCCGAATTACCGGCGTCGGGGGCGTGGAGATTTCCGGCGGCCAAAACCGGGAGATCCGGGTAAACCTCGACCGCGCCGCGGCCTATGAGCGGTTCCTGCCGGTGGAACAAGTCGCCGCCGTCCTCGCCCGGGCGAATATCGAAATCCCCGGCGGAAATATTGCCCTGGAGGGGGAGGATATACCGGTTCGCTTCCGGGGTGAGTTCACTTCTCTGGATGAAATCGGGGACCTCGACATACCGGCCTCATCCGGGGTGTTCAAACTCCGGCAGCTCGGAACCATCGAGGACACCCACGCCACGGCCCGTGAACGGACGATACTGCGGGACAAGGAGGCGGGAACCCGGAACGAAGGGGCGCTGCTTATCCAGATAACGAAGAATCCCAGCGCCAACACCATCGCGGTGGTGGACGCCGTTATGAAACAGATACCCCGCATCGAAGCGGCGGCGGGGGGCAGGATCAACCTTCAGGTGGTTCGGGAAGACGCCGGATTCATTCGGGATTCGGTAAACGACACCCTGGGGAACCTCATCATGGGCATCGTGCTTACGGGCCTGGTGATACTGCTCTTTCTCCATGACCTCCGCTCAACCTTCATCATTACCCTGGCCATGCCCTTTTCGATTATCGCTACCTTTTTTGTCATGCAGTTTCTGAACATCAGTATCAATGTCCTTTCCCTGCTGGGGCTTTCCTGCGCGGTAGGAACATTGGTGGCAAACTCCGTGGTGGTATTGGAAAATATTTTCCGGTACAAGGCCCAGGGGCTATCCCGTACCGAAGCCGCATCGCGGGGAACCAAGGAAGTGGTAATGGCGGTCGCCGCTTCCACCCTGACGAATGTGGCGGTCTTCGTGCCCTTGGGCGGTATGCAGGGGCAGATGGGACAGATAATCGGCCACTTTGCCTATACCGTGGTTATTTCCACTGTTTTTTCTATCGCGGCATCCTTTACCGTCACGCCCCTCCTTGCTTCCCGGATTCTGCCCGACAAGGTACGGCGGCCCAAACGCATCGGCAGAATGCTTGACGCCCTGTTTAACGGAACGGAGCGCTTGTACGCGGCGTCCCTTTCCCTGATACTCAAGCGGAAATGGCGGAGCGCCGTGGTGGTTGCCGTCGTTATTGCGGCCTTTGCGCTTTCGATGAGCGCCTTTACGGCTATTCCGATGGAACTGGTTCCTAAAAGCGACGGCGGGAAAATCCAGATTGATGTGGAGTTACCCCAGGGAAGCGGCCTTGATAAAACCGCCGCCGTTCTTGCGGTAATCGAAGAACGCCTTGCGGAGTATGAGGAAACGCGGACCATCCTTACCACCCTGGGAAAGATGGGTTCCATGGAGCGGGATGTGAGCGTCGCCCGAATGGAAGTGAACCTGGTTCCCAAAACACAGCGCGTTCAAAGCAACAGCGCCATGGCCGCTATTTTCACGCGGAATCTTTCGGATATTCCCGGCGCGGATATTCGGGTTATCGCCCATTCGGAACTGGTGATGGCCCAGGGCGCGCCGGTAAATCTCAACCTCCGGGGGCCGGACAACCAGGCGCTACAGGAATGGGGAGATCAAATCAGACGGCGTTTACAATCCCTGCCGGGCACGATGAACGTCGCCGTCAGCGCGAAGACGGGAAAAAGCGAACTGGTGTTTGAGCCCTACCGCAAACAAATCTCAAGCGACGGCCTTACCGTGCAGACCGTGGCCCTGGCCCTCCGGTCCGCCGTTGACGGCATGGTCGCTACGGTATACCGCGAAAACGGCGGGGAATACGACATCCGGGTCAAGATCGAGGATTCGGGTATCGAGGATATCGAAGACCTCAAAAACATTCCCGTAGTCAGCCCAGCCGGTATATTCCCCCTTTCCCGTTACGCGGGCCTTCATTTTGAAAACGGCTCTAACCGGATCATGCGGGTAAACAAACAGCGAACCGTGGACATCACCGCCGAATTGCTTCCCGGCTATGCTCAGAGCGTTGTCATCGCCGGCGTTATGCAAGCGGTAGAGGAAATGGACCTTCCCGAAGGGTACCGCGTTACCCAGGCGGGGCTTTCCGAAGCCATGGCGGAATCGAACATGAGTATGGCCGTGGTTTTTCTTACCGCCATCATGCTGGTATACATACTCCTCGCGGCAATTCTTGAAAACCCGCTTCAGCCGCTGTTTATCCTGTCAACCGTCCCGCTTTCCCTCATCGGCGTTGTGGCCGCCTGCCTCCTTTTCGGTACGGTTCTCAACAATATCGCCATGATCGGGATCGTTATGCTCGTCGGCATCGTCTCTTCTATCAGGATGTGGACGCAAACTATGACAACGAGCTTTCCATCGGCGTCGGCGTAACGCAAAAACTGTTTGATCCCGCATCATGGATGTAAGCTTTAATAATTTTGATGTTTCAGATAACAAGTTGAAATGTCTGTCCAAGGAGCATGGATACCTCCGTTCCGGCTGCATACGATGGTTTGCCGGTCAAGGAAATGCGAAGCATTTCCTTGACCGGCAAACTGTGGGTGGAGTGTGGTGTGGGAATGGAGTAAAAATGCTTTTATACTACATCTTGCCGTTTCTGTTCCTTATTATTGAAATAATCAATCAATTCTTTTTTGATGTTGTCTGTTCGTATTTTTATTTCTGTCAATATTTGCTCAATTGTTACCGCTGAAGGCGATAAAAAGGCATCATTCAACAAAAGAGTATTTTTGATCTTTTCTTTTTGTTCGGAAGTATAAATATCATCCAAAAAACGCCCAAACGATTCATTTCCTTTTGAACGGTTGTGGCTTCGGAGCAGTAAGGAACAATTTCCCAAAAGATTTATTTCAGAGAGCAGTGAACTGTGTGTATAGGGGATTCCATTAACGACAAAAGATATTTCCTGCCCCGTTGCGTCTCTCGAAGCAGAGAGAGGATACGCTTTTTCTGCCGTTTTTAAGCGGAAATTG
>JAITBO010000271.1 GCA_031283505.1 Treponema sp.
GGTATCCGGCGATGACGTTTCGCTTTGCGCTCATGGATACCCCCATTTTGACCTCCGGGAACTATTAGCTCCGGATAGTCTGCCTTGATTTGGGTTACTTTTTCAATGAGGCAACGCGCGTGCTTGACGGAAAAGAAAAATCACCCTCATAATAAGATATGATAGAGCCTTCCGCGTTGAAGCATTATTCCCTTTTCGGCGGCCTTCTGGAGGATCAAATCGGCGCGATAATCCCCCTTATGGAACAGGAAACTTATCAGACGGGGGACGCCATTATCACCGAGGGAGCCCCTAACGACAAAATACGCTTTATTATTGAAGGCAACGTAGTGGCAACGAAACAGGGACTTAGCCTCTTTCACTTTCACGAGGGGGATATCTTCGGAGAGATGGAAGTCCTAGACGTGATGCCTTCCGTGGCGACCATCAAAGCCCTGACGCCCACAAAGGTAATGTCCATCTCGAACCGCGACCTGCGCCAAATCTACAAAAACGACATTAAAGCCTATGCCCTGATCATCATGAACCTTGCCCGGGATGTTTCACGCCGTCTGCGCAAGATGGACGAAAAGGCGGCCCAGGAATCGCCGCACATGGAGTGGAATTAGTGTCTGTCCATAATGTGTCTCTACATTATGGACAGAATCGAGCAGGGGACCTTCAAAGCCGTCCCCCCTCCCCCTTTCTACCGGATGTTACCCGTTAAGCCGTTTCTCTATTGCGTCTAATTCGTCCGCCAGTTCTTTAGGGAGCTTGTCGCCGAACTTGGGATAGTGGTTTTTGCGTACATCGGCGATTTCTTTCTTCCAGCCCTCAATGTCTACGGAACAGATTTCCTTCATGGCTGCTTCGCTCACTCCTTCGGGGCGGGCAATAGCGTCCGGTTTGGGAAGGTTGCCGATGGGAGTTTCCACGCAGTTGTCCTTTCCGTCGCAGCGGTCGAAGATCCAGGCCAGGACCCGGCTGTTCTCGCCGTAACCGGGCCATATAAACTTGCCGTCAGAATCCTTGCGGAACCAGTTGACGAAGAATATCTTTGGCAGTTTGCCCTCATCGTGGGTTTGGCCTATCTTGATCCAGTGTTTGAAGTAATCTCCCATGTGGTAGCCGCAGAAGGGCAGCATGGCGAAGGGATCCCGGCGAACCTGGCCGACCTGATCCGAAATGACCGCAGCGGTTACTTCCGAACCGGTGATGGAACCCATGAACACCCCGTGGATCCAGCTCTTGCTCTGGTTCACCAGGGGGATGGTGCTGGGCCGCCTGCCGCCGAAAAGGAAGGCGCTGATAGGCACCCCTTTGGGGTCTTCCCATTCCGGGGCGATAACCGGACACTGCCGCGCCGGGGCGGTGAACCGGGCGTTGGGGTGGGCGATTTCCTCTCCCTTGGGACTCTTGTCCGTTTGGGGGGCGGGCTTTTTGTTTCCCTTCCAGTCGATGATCTCCTTGCCCGGGGCGCCATGGCCTATCATTTCCCACCAGATGTCGCTGTCTTCGGTAAGACCGCAGTTGGTAAAGATGGTGTTCTGCTTGATGGATTCCATGGCGTTGAAGTTGGACTCGTTGTTGGTTCCCGGGGCGACGCCGAAGAAGCCCGCTTCGGGGTTGATGGCGTAGAGGCGGCCATCGGCGCCGAACTTCATCCAGGCGATGTCGTCACCCACAGTCTGAACCTTCCAGCCGGGAAGGGTGGGGATGAGCATAGCGAGATTGGTTTTGCCGCAGGCCGAGGGGAAAGCTCCGGTGATGTACTTGATTTCTCCCTTGGGGTTGGTGATCTTGAGGATGAGCATATGCTCCGCGAGCCAGCCTTCATCCCTGGCCAGGACCGATGCGATGCGCAACGCCAGGCACTTCTTCCCCAGGAGGGCGTTGCCGCCATAGCCCGATCCGTAGGACCAGATTTCGCGGGTATCGGGGAAATGGCTGATGTATTTGTGTTCTATAGGGGCGCAGGGCCACTTGCCGTTGTCCTTTTCGCCGGGGCCCAGAGGCTTGCCGACCGAATGGTAGCAGGGCACGTAGAAGCCGTCGGTCCCCAGTACGTCCAGAACCTTGGTCCCCACCCTGGTCATGATGTGCATATTCGCCACGACATAAGGAGAGTCGGTAATCTGGATGCCGATCTTGGCGATATCCGAGCCCACGGGACCCATGGAGAAGGGGATGACGTACATAGTCCGGCCTTTCATGCTGCTCCGATAGAGGCCGGTCATGGTCTTCTTGAGTTCCTCCGGATCGATCCAGTTGTTGGTTGGACCGGCATCGGCCTCGCTTTTGCTGGCGATATAGGTACGGTTTTCCACCCGCGCCACATCGGAGGGATCCGAGCGGAAAAGGAAACTGTTGGGACGCTTTTTCAGGGGAGTAGCCAGACCTGCGTCCAGGGTGATTTTGATCATCCTGTCATATTCGGCCTGGGAGCCGTCGCAGACCTCCACAGCATCCGGGGACATGAGAGTGGCCGCTTCCTCAACCCACTTCCGTAATTTGGCGTGTTTCAGTTCTTCTACTTTCATGGAAACTCCTTGCGCTTTATAAAAAGTAAACATTAAACCTGGGAAATCAATTTTCGATAAATTAATTTCTATATATTAATACTACAAAAACAGGGAACCCATGGCAAGGGGCAACCGATAAAATTAAAGGCTCATTCTCTTTTCGGATACGGCGCGATTCTTTCCCGCAGGGGGATTGGGGCCGTCAGGCAACCAGGTTGAAAAGCATCCCGGACGGGGCGGCAGCGTGGGGTTTGTAGGGCATGATCGTGCTGGCAACCTGGGCCTGGCGGATTTGAGAACGGTATTGTTCAATGAGGGCGTCTATCCGGTCATTCGACGGGGAAAATTCAAGATTCATCTCCGGCTGTTTCTTTATCTGGCTGAGTTGTTCAATCAGGACATCCAGTATCTTGAGTTTATTGATGGTCACGCCGCGAACCCCTTCCGGGGCAGGTACGCCGGAAATATGCTTAAAGTGGGAATAGATATAATTGGCCGGAGCCACCGGCAGGGACATACGTCCGCTCCGGGACGCACTGATGGCGTATCCCATGCTGGGAAGCGCGGATGTAGGCATTGCCCCCTGGATCATATTCAAACTCCTCATTTTCAATATCGGATTGAGAGAAAAAAAAATTAAGAAACTTTCTTTTTGTTGAAAAAGATGTCGAATAACAACGAAACCGGAAAGCAGGCTCTAAGCAAGCCTGCCTGCCGGTATGGGAAAGCTATATGACTGGAAAGCTGCGGATTGGGCCGTCCTGCGCGAGTCCCTCTATGATCCCATGTTGACCCTGAGCCAGTCGGCAAGAATGCGCTCCAGGGAACGGACTTCCTTCCCTGTGGGACTGCGTATACGGTCGTGAAGGTAGGGAAGGATGACCTTTTCCTTGAGAGCCGTCCAGTTTCTGGGGAGGATGTTGGGGGGGGCAAGAAAAGTTTCCGGGGGCATATGGCCCAAAAGTCCGGGATAGTATTGGGGGAAGACCTGTTCGGTAACAGTCCTCAGGGCGGAGAAACCGTTTGCTATGCCGAAGAGGGTTTCGTTCAGCCGGTTGGCCTTGCTTTTTTCCATAAAGTTCCGCTGGGTTTCTTCCCGGAAGAACCATTGGGTAAAGGCCCTGGACGCTTTTTTGGCTTTTCCGGCCTTACAGATACCAAGATACGTCGCGTCTTCCGACAGAGAGATGGTATCATGTTCCGCAATCCAGCGGAAGTCAAGACTGGACCGCTGTTCTTCGCTGAGGGTAAAGAATTCGGAACTGTCCATATAAGTAAAGAGAATACGTCCCGCAATAGCCAGCTTTGAGGGGGGATCGTAGAAGTATTTAAAAACGAAGTCGTCTTCCGCCTCAATGCCGGCGTTTACCTCCTGTATCCATTCCCGGATATAGAGGACGGCCTGGTCCAGGGCCTGGGAATCCCAGGCAAGGGGGGAAGCTTCCCGGAACGAGGTGTTAAACAGGGTGGCGGTTACAAAGAGGAACTCGTTGTTCCAGGCGGGGGAGAAACCCATCCGGGAAAAGGAACCGTTGGTTTCAAAATTATACTCTTTTCCCAGAGATTTGATTTCTTCAAGGCCGACTACGAAAAGGCTGGAAAGAAGGCGGCTGTTTTCCCGGGAAAAGGCCAGGGCAGGAATATTGAAGGAAACCGGGAACAGGTATTGTTTATCTTCTATACGGCCCAGGGCGAGGAGCTGTGAATAAAAAGCGCCGGGATCGACGGAACGGTCCCTGAAAAAATTATCCAGGGGCCGGAACAGAGTCCGGGTAGAGGCGCTTTTCAGCCAGCTTCCGGCCACAATATCGGGATACTCTTTTGTGTCCGTCAATTTTTGCGCCGGAGACTCAAAGTACCGTACTTCGATTTTATAGCGATCCTGGCTGGTATTAAAATTTTCGGCATACAAGGCAAATTCGGGCCTGTCCGTCCAGAGGACGGCGGTGGCGGTTTCACCCAATCCCAAGGTCCCTTTTAGAAAGGCGCAGGAACTGAACAGGAACAGAAAGAAAGCCGGAAGAAAACGCCGATGTATAACCGCGATTTTGTATATACTCATAGGGTTGATCCTATTTTTACTGTCTATACTTGTCAATCCCGATGAGTACCGGTACGTTTTTCACGATTGTTCCGGATGAAGAGAGGATTCACCATTCCGAAAAATCGGGGTATAATATTTCCGGAACAGGACAAAACGATACAGGAGGCTCTTATGTGGTTTGGAGATTGGTCGAATGCGGTAAACGCTGACCGGGCCAATGCAGCAGTACGGAGCGTCGATAACTTCAACTGGACCTTTATCGCGCTGTTAGCGCTGGTGGTATATGTATACGCAACGGAACTGAAAAACAAAAATTACCGGGGTATCGCGGCGGGGCTTGCCCTGTATATGGTACACTGGTTCTACGAAATCATGAACGCCGTAATCGGTACGGTGTCCGGGTACGCCCTGTGGACCGTTTCTCCCGAAAGCACCAGTTTTATCATCCTCATTGGGGTAAGTTGGGAGCTTTCCATGATGTTTTCCGTCGCCGGCCTCGCCATGAGCAAACTGTTGCCGGAGGATCCCAAACAGAAAATTCTAGGGATCAATAACCGCTGGCTTTTCGCCGTTTTCAACGCCGCGTTCTTCAGCGCTGTGGAAATATTCCTGGCTTCCACCCCTGCCTTTATCTGGGTGTACCCGTGGTGGGGGGCGCTGCCGGTGTTCATTACCACCTATATTCCTTTCTTCCTGGCCGCGTTCCTGATTCCCGACAGAAAACCGAAGACCCAAAGGATATTCATCGGCGGCCTTGCGGCGGTGAATGTTATCCTGATAGCGGTCCTCGTTCCGCTGGGAATCGTCTAGCAGTTTGATACGCTTCGCGCTTAAATATAGAATCATTAGATATATACTGAAGAACGAAGCGATTACAGATTTACTGAACGTACGGAAAACGTGATGCATAATTTGGCGGTATAAGCATCACGGCGTGTTGAGTAATTCCCGCTTTACCAGTTCTCCTATACGCGCTGCCGCATCCTTGCCGGCAGGGACCCAGTGTACCTGCGGCAGAGACGCGAAAAAGGTGAGTTGCCTCTTGGCATAGCGGCGGCTGTTCCGTGCTACAAGGTCCTTAACGGCCTCCGTATCCTCCGCGAGGCGGAACCCGCCCTTCCCATCCTCCATGAAAAATTCCCGGTAACCTATGGCCTTCATCCCCGGATCGCCGGGACCGTACCCCGATTCCCACAGCCGCTTTACTTCACCGGGAAGGCCCATGCGGAACATAGCGTCACAGCGTCCGTCGATACGGAGGTACACCTCGGCGCGGGGGCGGTCCAGGGCGACAAGAAGGAAGCGGTAATCCGGCCTGAAGCGGTTGTCCGACGTGACATCCCCGGCGTTTTCGGAGAAACCTGGCCGGAAATAGCTGCTCAAAGGGCGGCCCGTAAGCCTTAACACCTCCAGCGCCCGTAAAAGGCGGTACTCATCGTGAGGGTGTATACGCCCGGCGCTGACGGGGTCTCCGGCGGCCAGTTCCTCCATAAGGACGGCAGCGCCCTTCTCCCTAAGTTCTTCCCGCAAAGCCGCCCGTATAAGCGCGTCCGAAAGGGGCGTTTCCGGAAGACCCGTCACGAAGTTAGCTAAGTAAAAGCCCGTACCCCCGGAAACCACAGGCAGCGCCCCCCGCCGGCGTATGTCCGGGATCGCTTCATCCGCCATACGGACGAATTCACCGGCGTTGAACTGCTCTTTGATGTCCCGTATATCAATAAGATGGTGGGGAAGCCGGGAAAGAAGCTCTTTTGAAGGTTTGGCGGTCCCCAGATCCATGCCCCGGTAAACCTGCATGGAATCGGCGGAAACAACCTCCGCCCGGCAAAGAGGGCAAGAACTCGTAAAGAGTTGTTCCAAAATTTCGGTTTTTCCCGAAGCAGTGGGGCCAAAGAGAAGCAGGACCGGCGCGGCCTTTTTCGCTTCCGCCGGTACATCGCCGAAATTTACAGGTATACCGTTCCGGTTCATTCCTCGATACGGAATTCAACCTCTTTGGTAAATATCTGGCGAGCCGCCAGGGACACCACCTTGCCGTCGTTCATTTCGATTTCTTCATCCCGAATCATGGAAAGCTGAAAAGACCTCCGGGAAGCGGCGCTGGTGATTTCGTACATATTGCCATTATATTCGATCAATTCTTCTAGGGGAAATATCATAATTTTAAAATATAATAGACTTAGCCTGCCATGTAAAGTAGGCGCATTGCCTAATAATTAATCTAGTCGAAAAGGGGCGGCTGCCCGGAAACAAAAACCTAGCCAAAATCAGGCCGCCGGGTCCTGACCATCCTCCTGACAGAAGCCTTTTTCACCATACTTTTTTTCCCGGTTTAGTTTCAATAACCGGTTTATCGCTTGAACCCGGTTCCCCTGTTCCCGCCAGTACCTTCTGTCTCCTCTCCGCCGGCGTTACCCCCTTGAATAACGCCGTCTTCTCTTCCGGCCTCACATCCCCCTGGACATTCACCGTGTAGTTTCCCGTCTGGGTGATAACCGCCATCTCCCAGGTCGATCCCCACATACCGCCCTTCTTCTACAAATA
>JAITBO010000186.1 GCA_031283505.1 Treponema sp.
TCACGGCGGCTGCCACATTTACCCGATGGAACTTATGTCCCCCTTTGGTGTCTTCAACCTTTACTCCGCGCAAAGCGCGTCCGTATTCACGTTGAAGATGCTCGTTTATGCCGCATTCAGCCACGTATACACGTTTTTCATCGGGGATTTTGGCAATTTCATTCAGAAACGCTTCCCGTTCTTTCTCCGGCTTTTCGGAATAGGTAAACGTTTTTTTTTACGCGTAATGCCAAGTTTTTCATTACCTGTTAGATATGAGAAGCGCCGCTCCCATAAGTCCCGCGTCATCTCCAAAACGGGCTGTTTCAATGCGCAAATAGGACGGATGAATCATATAACCTTTTGCTCTTTCCTCAAGCATTTCTAAGAATCCGGAACTGCGCAGGGCAATAGATCCGCCTATAATAAATATATCAGGATCTACAATGCAGGCTATGTTCCCAATAGCCTTAGCCATATTATCGATGCATCTTTCAATGATTTGGACTGCTCGTGGTTCCCGCTGTTTAAGATACAACTCATTGTACAATTCTTTAGTAGACACACAGCGGTTATATGCGGTCCAAGTCTGTCTGAAAAGAGCCTTGCCGCCGCACATTTCATTAATGGAACCGAGGTTAGCACTATCACTACGGTAATGGTCCTCACAGACAATAAGGTTGTAGGCTTCCCCTGCCGAAGAATGGGCGCCGTTTACCAATTCTCCGCGGTAGACATAGGCTCCGCCTATACCGGTAGAAATCGTGATGTAGAACACCGATTGAAAGCCCTTGCCCGCTCCAAAGATCGCTTCCGCAAGCCCGGCAACATTGGCATCGTTGTTAAGGATAGTTTTAAGGCCGGTCTTGCATTCGACATATTTAACAATTTCAAAATTTTCCCAACCGTATAAATTGGGAGGATTAAGCACCTTTCCGGCGGGAAAATCCAGCGGGCCGGGGCAGCCGATACCGATCCCTTTGCATGGGCCTTTCCGGGCAAGGACAAAATCAATAAGTTTGTCCATATTGGCTTCCGCAGAAAGACCGGTCTCATGGGGAATATTTATGAGGTCGATTATTTCATGATTTTCCGAAAATTCCGCGCAACGAAGCCGGGTACCGCCAATATCAATGCCAATGGTGTGCATCTTTACCCCCTTAATTCCAATGACTCTCCCCGCCCTGAAGCTCCCCCACGAAAGCGGGTTCTTGGGTATCGAAAGGCATCATCGAGTACAGAAGGTGTGGCGGTTATGCTATGAGCCCCCGCCGCCATAGCATTGGGGCAGGTATCAACCAGCCGGTTGATAGCATCAATGTTCGCCGTATCAAACATAAATTCGATCATAAAGTCTCCTTAAGGTTTGTGATTCCGTTTTTTTTTGCAATATCCTTGAAGCGGAGTACTTCTTCGGTGGTAAAGGGTTTTTGTTTTTTGGCAAAGCAGAATTTTTTACCGGTCAAAGGATATTTTCCCGCTGCCAGGGGATTGTAGTTTAAAAGTTCATAGGCAATATGCCCATAGAGACCGCTGATAAAGGCGCTGATTGCTCCAATGTTTTCTTCGGTGGCGGTAAAACCAGGGATCAGGGGAGTACGGACTACTATTTTTGAAGCATGGGGACCTGAGAGGAGCCGGCTCAGGTTTTCCATGATGAGGCTGTTGGTCTGTCCTGTTGCTTCCCTGTGGCGTTCGTTATCGAAGATTTTGAAGTCGGCGATGAGCGTATCCGATAAGGCCAATACATCGTCCACTATTTCTGCTGGGGCAAACAACGAAGTTTCTATGGCGGTATGAAATCCTACCCTGCGGCAGGCGGCAAGAAGCTCCAGGGTAAATTCCGGCTGGGCCAGAGATTCCCCGCCGGACAGGGTAACGCCTCCGCCGTGATTAAAAAACATCCGGTCTTTCTCCAGTTCGGTGATAAGTTCTCCAACGCTAAGATTTCGGCTATCCCAGGTAAGCGCCTTGGTCGGGCAAAGATATACAGGAAGCCGGAATGAAGCAGGATCGGTTAAAGGCGAGTTATTGATGAGCAGTCTGTCATGGTTCCAGGATAAGGGTTTAGGATGATCCTGTTTCACCGCTTGTGTACAGACCCGACAGTGGATACAACTTTGTTTAAACCACACCGGGCGGGACTCAAATTCGAGGCCTTCGGGGTTTTGGCACCAGCGACAGCGGAGGGGACAGCCTTTTAAGAATACGGTGGTGCGTATGCCCTGCCCGTCATGAACGGAAAAACGCCGTATATCAAAAATCGTTCCGGTTACGCCCATATTTGCGGCCACCCTTGCTTACAGGCTTCCATAGGCGGTCCGGGCGATGATTTCGTCCTGGAGTTTCCCCGCAAGCTCGGTGAAATAGGCGGTATAACCGGCGACCCGTACGGTAAGGCTCCGGTACTGCTCGGGATTTTTCTGGGCGACCAGGAGATCTTCCCGGCGGACTACGTTGAATTGGATATGGGGGATCTCCAAATCTACAAAAACCAGGAGAAAGAGGCCGAATTTTTCTATGCTTTCCGGGCTGGTAAAGAATTCGGGGAGGAATTTCATGTTCAAAAGGCCGCCGTTAGAAGTGAGTAATTTGTCGAATTTGGGAGCGGGAGATTTCATTAGTTCGATTCGCCTGAAACTTACGGAACTGATCGGGCTTTTCAAAGACAGATGCGCGGCTATCATTGCCGAAAAGCGGGTATGGAAAAACGCGGCGTTTATTCTCGCCGGTTTTTGCGCGCTTGTTCTTATGGTTGTTGTCATTATCAGTATCCTGAACGCGGCGGCGAAAAAGCCGTCCGACCCCCCCGTGTCGTTTCCTGTGCGGGAAATCCCCGACGATGCGTTTTTTATGCCCGAAGAGCCGGATTTTCTCCCGCCCGTCATCCTTTACCGGGAACAAAAAGAACGGTGGACCGAGGAGGACGCCGCGCCGTTTTGGACGGATCCCGCCGCGCTCGATGGAGGCGCATAGGGTGAGAAAGTCGAAAAATATGTCGATAAATTACTGGAGAGTGTTCCATGAACAAAAAGGGTTCCGCGCCGCCGGTGTTTAAGATTTTATTTTTTGGGGTATTGGGGTTTTTATCATCCTGCGCTTCCCTGCCGCCAGAACCCGGTGCGGCAGCCGGGGAAGCGCTCCCGTCTGAACCGCAGGAAAGCGGGGAATATGTCCCCGTAGACCCGCCCGGCACGGTTGAAGAAGCGCTGGAGGAAGATACGGCTGAAGAGCCGGAACAAGAGGCAGAGCCGGAGCAACCGGAAGAAGAGGATGAGCCGGATATTTGGAAGCGGGCCGAGGAGCTGTTAGCCTATCTTGATAAGCCGGTAAACCCGGATTTGCCCGAACCGGAATATGTTCCGCCCGATTCCGCCGAGGATTTGACGGAACCTGAAGAAGCGGCGGTTGATCTTGCCGAA
>JAITBO010000191.1 GCA_031283505.1 Treponema sp.
ATAGCGGCGAAGATACGGGAAAAAGGGGCGAACTACGTGCTGTCTGTGAAAGAAAACCAGCCGACGCTGTACCGGGAGATCAAAGAGTATTTCGATTGTGTTGAGCAGGACTGGGGGCGGAATCCGCCTACGGATGTGTGGAGGAGCAGTATAGAGAAGAAAAACCACGGGCGGCAGGAGAGCCGTGAAGTGCTGACGGAGGAGGACCTAGGCTGGCTGAACGGGAAAGAGAAGGACCTCAGGACTATCATATGGTATCGGCGCAGGAGCGAGGAAGAGTGGAAACCCGCGGTTGACAACCACTATTAGATCAGCAACCGGGCGTTGGATGCGGAAGAAGCGGCACGGATCATCCGCGGTCACTGGTCAATCGAGAACGGACTGCACTGGTTTCTGGACGTATGTTTTGGGGAAGACGGGTGCCGGGCGAGGACGAACCATGCGAGGGAAAATCTAAATGTGATGAGAAAAGCGGCACTGCATCTCCTGTGAAAGACCGCCGTGGTTGAAAAACGATTCAGTGTCTGGAGGAAAATGTTCCGGGCCACCTTCAGCGACGATTTCCTTTACCACGCACTGTTCGGCTAAGTTAAATGACGTTGCCCTGGCCGTCGTCTTGTATCTCTATCCCGGAAGTGTTATTTTTTAGGAGGAGAAACTGTTGAAACTATTTGTTTCCTCGATCGTATATGATCTGATAGATACCCGTGCTGAATTATCAGCTATGTTCAATGATCTTGAAGTTCAATTATAATGTAGTAAAATTAATACATCATCATTCACAACGTACAGCCAAAAATCATCCATCAAAATTTGTCTGGAAAATATCAAAAGCGTAGATTATTTCATAACAATTCTTGACCGCAGATATGGCCCTTCATTGAAAAAATTTGGTTATGGCGATGTCAGCGCCATGGAATTGGAATAGGCATTTGGTAATTCCTAACGAAAAAAGTATAACGTGTTAGGAGGAAGGATGAGTTACCAAAGAATGACCATGGTAGAGCGGATGGACATTTTCAGGCTGTTGTATGTTGAGAGACTAAAACCTTCGGCTATAGCGGCGACGTTGAACCGAAGGTCATCCAGTATTACCCGTGAACTGGAAAAAGGCATGAATAACGGGATGTATAACCCGGTCATTGCCGAGGCCAGACACCTTGAAGCCGGAAGGGATCAGCGTCCGCGCCTTAAAAGGAATTCGCGGCGCATAAGAGCCTGTCGCACGCTCTTGGGCTGGACATCTATTTCGCCCATCCTTATCACTCAAGGGAACGAGGGCTGAACGAACACACCAATGGGCTGATACGGCAGTACCTGCCCAAAAAGATACCGTTTGATACGCTTACACAAAAACAGCTTGACAAAATCGTTGATAAAATCAACAATCGGCCACGCGAGGTTTTAGGCTACCTGACTCCTTACGAAGTTTTTTCGCCATAAAATTCGCACTCCAAAAAAAATTCCGCGTGGCATTGATTTATTGGCTTGAAAACTTACAACTTTTCTATTTAAAATTGGATCAATAGACATTACAGAAAAAATTTGTCCATCAGCAAGTCATTATAAACATTTATATCATTTATAAAGGCATTTTCTCGAGCGAGTGTATCATTTTTTATAATATCTACAGTAGATACTGCCATAAAAACTCCCAAATAAGGTATTTTAATTATATTTTGAATTACATAAAATGTTAATATTATGTATTACCGTCTAAGCGGTATTGCATATAACAAGATATTAAACTAAAACATAAATACGGCAATCTTAGAAGGAGCAAGGGAAGGGAAACACCCACGGAGACCGAAGCCGGGCGCGGACAGGGCGATCTTTACCGCTGCCGGAAAATTCTAGATTGAATCAGCGGCGCCGTTTCCGCCCGCACGGAAACGGCGCACCGGAACAATTCCTCACCGTATATCGTATACGCTCCGCAGCCTGATACCTTCGGGCTTTCCATGGAGGACCGTTACCCTCTTGATTCCCCCATTCATATCAAAATAGTTATCCGAAAGAACAAGGTCCTCGTTGTCATTGAGGATCTCCACGCTCTTGGCATAGGATTCCGCCTTCACCGTGATGGCGTCCCCTCCAACGGTGCCGCTCAGTTTTGGATCAACCCAATGGAAAAATTTGGGCAGGGAGAAGATCGCCGTTCCTTCGGAAACAAGATCGTCCCCCTCAAGAAGATGATAACTCAGGTATTCATCGTCAAGGGCAATGTCTGGTACTTCGACTTTGTCAAGCCACAGAGAGCTTAGAGCCGGGACGCTGACGGGGATGCGCTCTTCCCTCAGTACCCGGGCGTTTTTATCGCGGATTTCCCATTTTACGATGAGCTTTTTATCCGATCTGGTCTCGTTGGCGACGGACAGACGGAAACTCTTCTCGATATGCTCCTTTACCTGGGGCTGATAGTTAGCGTTGGGATCCTGAGTAAGGAGACCTTCCTCCTGGCAGGAGATCATCAGGGGCTGAAAGAACCGTTTGGCGTAGTAATGGAGAGCCTTCCAGCGGAAATGGTAATCAATAGAGGCCCAGGAAGCCACGGGCCATATATCGTTGAGCTGCCAGTAGACGGCCCCCATACAGCGACCCCGATTCCGCCTAAAATGTTCCACCCCGTATTTAATCGCCTCCGCCTGGAGCAACTGGGAGGCGTAGAGAACCCTATCGAAGCCGTTGGGATACAGGAATATCTGGTACAGGTAGTTCATTATCTTGCCGTTGGCGGAGTTGTTCCGCTGATGCCGTTCCATGACGTAGGAAAAGATGTTTCGATCTTCAGGCAGGGTAAAGCTCTCCACGGTTTTGAGCGGCGGGAAGGACTGAAAGCCGAATTCCGAAGCGTACCGGAAATAGTATTTCCGGTAATCGGAAAAAGGCTGGTTGCCATGCCAAACATCCCAGTAGTGGACATCGCCCCGGTTAGGATCATTGGGGTTGTCGAAACTACCCCCGGAAGAAGGACTCGCCGGCCAGTAGAAAGTATCCGGGTCATGTTCCTTGATTACCCGCGGGAAGATGTACTCGTACATCTTGATATAGTCGGCCTTCTGCTTCGGAGTGCTGACCCACCGCATCTCGTCCACAAACATCTCCATTTCGTTGTTACCGCACCAAAGCCCTAGAGACGCGTGATGCCGCAGCCGCTTTACGTTATCCGCCAGTTCCGCCCTGATGTTTCTATCGAATTCTTCGGTCAGATCATAAACCGCGCAGGCGAACATGCAGTCCTGCCATACGATAAACCCAAGCTCGTCGCATATATCGTAGAAAAAATCATGAGGATAATATCCCCCGCCCCAGACGCGGATCGTGTTGAAGTTGGCGGCCACGCATTGTTCCAGTAGCCTCCTCGTCCGATCAGGCGTGACGCGGCTAAAGACGCTGTCTTCGGGAATATAATCCGCTCCCATGGCAAAGATGGGTACACCGTTCACCTCGTGGGCGAAACTCTCTCCCCACCGGTCTTTTTCGATACGGACGGTCATAGTCCGCAGCCCATAACGCCGCTCCCAAGAATCAATCTCCCTGCCGTTATGGAAAAGCGTCACCCTTACCGTGTAGAGGGGCTGATCCCCGAAACCACGTGGCCACCAGAGTTCGGGTTTGTCGATGGTTATTTTTTGGGGGGAATTTCCATACTCCATGGTCCCGCCCTTTGGATCGATGACGGACACGGCCCAAGAGAGCCCGTCCTTGGGTCCTTCGGCATCCAGATGAATCCGCGGGATAAGGTCAACCGCGTCCTCCCTGTGTCGCTGGATAATATGCACGCTGTCGATCCTGGCGGTATCGATCCCGATGAGTTCGATGTCCCGCCATATCCCCGCGTCGGGGAGACGGGGACCCCAGTCCCAGCCGAACATGCAATGGGCCTTCCTTATCTGGGGGAATCCGTCCAGGCATTGTTCCGACCCGTCGGTTCGTGTTTTTTTATAGGCATCCCGGCAAAATTTGTTTGGAGAATGGAACATGACGCGCAGGCTGTTTTCTCCCTCAAGGAGGGCCTCCTTCACCTCAAATTTCCAGATCCGGTGCATATTGTTGGCCGTCCCTATAAGGGCGCCGTTCAAGTACAGGTCCGCTAACGTGTCGAGACCGTCGCAGCAAAGCAACGTCCGAGTCCCTGCCAGCACATCCGGGCCGGGCGTAAAGACGCACTCGTATTCCCAGTCGTGTTCCATCAGGGCAAAAGCGCTGTCCTCGCTGTCCCGCCAGAAGGGATCTTCCATCTTGTTGTTGATCAAGAGATCGTTGTACACCGATCCGGGAACTTTCGCGGGAAGATATTCCCCCTCCCCGGCCCTTCGCATTTTCCAGTTTTCATGGAGTTTTTGAATAGCCATATTTGTCCGTCCTTTAACCGTTCACGATCGCGAAGACCGCTTCAATTTAGTACACATTCACGTTATTTCAAAATTTTAAGCCAGCCTCAAAACCCGGTTAGCGCGAACCTCCGGTCCGATGAAACTGGCTTTCGAAAAATCCATGGGGAATCGCCGCTCCGCCTCAATTCCCGTTTAGTAATCAAGGAACGATAGAAATGTCCCTTTATCCCGCTATCCCGGCCGCGGAACTAAAGTCCCAGGGCTCGTAGATCTTCGGCACATCCCCCAAAAGCCGCTTGGTGTAGTCCGACTTAGGGTTGAGGATCGCCTCATCGGCGGTTCCCCGCTCCACGACCTTGCCATGCTCCATGATGTAAACCATATCGGAAATATAGTAGGCCAGCCCTATATCGTGGGTGATGAACACGATGGTCATGCTGGTTTCGTCCCGGAGCTTGAGGAGCATGTCCAGAATCGTGGCCCGGGAACAGGCGTCAATCATGGAGGTGGGTTCGTCGGCGATGAGTAGCTTGGGGCGGAGCATGAATATCCGGGCTATCATCAAGCGCTGCATCTGTCCCCCGGATAGTTCAAAGGGGTACTTATTGGACAACTCTTCAAACTTCAGGTTGACAAAACGGCAGGCGTCCTTCATTTTTTCAATTTTTCCCTTTTTGTTTAAATTCCCCAGGCCCTGAAGTCGGATACAGTCCAGCAATACCGAATCAACCTTGTTAAAAATATTATACGTGGAAAAGGGATCTTGAAAAATCGCCTGGATGTTTTGCCAGTATAACTTTCGTTTGCGGTGAGTGGAAATATCCCGGGGGTTTCCCTCAAAAAAAATCTCCCCGCCCGTGGGTTTTAATAAACCCAGCACCATTTTCGCCAGGGTAGTTTTTCCGCTGCCGCTTTCCCCCACTATGGAGATGATCTCCCCCCGGTGAAACTCAAAGTCCACATTATTCACCGCCAGGGTCCTACGATCCCCAAAACCGAATTCCCGGCACAGGCCTTGGGCGCTTAAAAATATTTCTCCGGTCCTGCCGCTCTTGAGATCATTCATGCCGCCCCCCTTCCGTTTTTACGCCGCCCATATCATCGTCCACATAGGTGTTAGAGATAAGGGGAAACTTTTTGGCGTTTTTTTCCTCTTCCTTATACAATTCCCGCAGTTTCACCTCATCCAGCCGACACCGGTAATACCGGCCTTTTCCCGCTGTCCGCTCCTTGATGGTCTGACTGAAACAATCGCCTTTGGCATACCGGCAACGCTCGGCAAAACGGCAACCCTTGGGTTTTTGCTTGAGGTTGGGGGGCGCCCCGGGGATGGCCTGGAGCACATGGCCCCGTGTCCCCGCTTCGGGAACAATGATGGAATTCATCAGACCTTTAGAATAGGGCATGATGGGATCAAACACCATTTCCCGGGCCGTGCCCCGCTCCACAATCTCCCCGGCGTACATCACCATGATGTCATCGGTTACGTTAAATAGGAGGGGCAACTCATGGGTAATAAACAACATGGACCGGACAAAGCCTTTTTCCATAAGGTCGTGGAGAAGTTTGATCACGACCTTTTGGGAAGAAACGTCCAGAGCCGATGAAGGTTCATCGGCGATGAGGACCTTGGGATTCAGAATCGTGGAAATGGCGATGATAGTCCGCTGCTTCATGCCCCCGGATAGCTCCACCGCGTATTGATCCAGCACCTTCTCAGGCAGGTTGAGGATATCGAATCGTTCCCGGGCCAGATTCCTGACCTCTTTTTTGGAAAGTTCCGACCCGTGGGCCTCCAGTACATCCTCGATAAACCGGATGATCTTCCGCGTGGGGTTGAGGGCGTTCATCGCCGCCTGGGGAATATAGGCGATGTCGCTGCCTAATACGGTCTTACGGATGGTGTCCGGGGAAAGGTTTGTGATAACCTTTCCGTTGATGGCGATATTCCCGGACTCGTAGAGCAACGGGGGAAAATAATACCCCATGACGCTCATGGCCAGGGTGCTTTTCCCGCACCCCGATTCCCCCGCAATCCCCAGGGACTTGCCGTCCTCTAAAATAAAGGAAACGTCATCTACCGAGCAAACCCGTTCATTCATTCTGGTCTTGTAATAGGTTGTCAGGTTTTTGACCTCCATCATTACCGTTGCCATAATCTTAATTCCTTATCTGGGGATTGAAGATCTGATCCAATCCGGAGTTCATCAGGTTAAGGGAGAAGCTGATCAGGGCGACCATCAACACCACTGGCAAAAAGGCCCACCAGGCCCCCGTAGGCAGAGCGCTGAAAAACACCGCCCAGTTCATCATCAGCCCCAGACTCGCCACGTTCCGGGGACCGAGGCCCAGCATGGAAATCTGGGCTTCCGAGAGGATACCCGACGCCACTTGGAGGATAAACGCCATCACCACATAGGAGGCGATATAGGGGAGTATGTCCTGGAAGATGATTCGGGGCATACTGTGGCCCGAAAGTTTGGACAAGTTCACATGGTCCCGGTTCCGCAGGGAAGTGGTCTGCGCCCGGACCGAACGGGCCGTCCAGGGCCAGCTTGTGATGCCGATGACGATCCCCGTGGTCCAGAAACTCCGGGCGTCGATACTCACCGAAACCAGCACCAGGATCACAAACGAGGGGATAACGATGAAAATATTGGTGATGCTGGAGAGAATATTATCCACCTGGCCGCCGATATACCCCGCGAGGAGACCTATGCTCAGACCTATGAGGGTAGCGATGGTCCCCGCGATAAGGCCGATGATAAGACTGGTCCGGGTGCCGGCCACAAGTTCCGCCATCACGTCCCGGCCAAAGTTATCCGTTCCCAGGACATGCGGTACTTTGGGGATTTCCCTTTGGACCGCGGTAATGCCGAACTGAGCCATAAGGTCCGCCTCGGCCTCGGAGGCCGCCTCCGCCGGGGCGTCTTCTTTTGGGCCGGGATCTTTTCCTAGCATCTCCCCGATATTGGGAGGTTCAAACATGCCCCCTTCCATTCGCAGGGGATCGGTTTTTACGAAAATAGGGAAAAAGACAATCAAGAGCAGGATCACCATCAAGACAATAAAACCGAACCGGAATTTTCCCGATTGAAAGGCGATTTTAAAGAGGTTACTCATTTCAGCCCTCCTCATGAGCCGCGGCCTTGACCCGGGGATCTATGACGCCGCAAATAATATCCACCACAAAGTTAGCGACTAATACGGTAAGGGTAATAATCAAGGTACAGCCTGAAATAAGAGGAAAATCCTGGGTCCTGATGGCGGTAAACATCGTGGTCCCCAGCCCCGGATAACTGAACACTATCTCGGTGATCAGGTTGCCCCCTACCATGGTCCCCAGAGAAAGGGCCAGCCCCGTGATCTGGGGGAGCATGGCGTTTCGGAACACATATCCCACGATTTTGGAGTCCTTGATACCCATAAGGCGGCTGTATTTTACATAATCGGCGTTGAGTTCGTAGATAGACATTTCTCGCATCCCCAAGGATTGGCCCCCGATAACCACCAGGACCATGGTGAGGAAGGGCAGCCGGTAATGACTGAGGACGGAAAGAAGGAATGCGGGATTTCTCCAGTTTTGTATCAGATCAAAACGGTACCCCAGGCTCCCCGGAAAAAGGTGGAGTTTATTCGCCAGGAAATGCACATTCACAATGGCCAATCCAAACGCGGGAATGGCGCTCATAAAAAGGAAGAAAGGAAAAAATACCCGGTCAAAGACCCCTTTCCGGTAGGCGGTGATGGCCCCCAGGCTGTTCCCCAGAAACCACCCCACCAGAATAGCGGGAATCTGGAGCATCAAGGTCCAATGAATCGATGAGCCGATAATATCCGCTACCGGGCGGGGGAATTGGTAAAAAGAAAGCCCCATATTCCCATGAAAGAGATTCCCGATATAGATAAAAAACTGCCGCCACAAGGGTTTGTCCAGGCCGAACATGGACATATAGGCGTCGTAAATTTTTTTTATCGCGTTGGCGTCAGTCATCCCCGCGGACATGGAAGCTACCAGGGTCGCCACGGGATTCCCCGGAATTAAGCGGGGCAACAGAAAATTAAGAAACACCGCGATACACAGGGTAATAAAGTACCACCCGGCTTTTTTCCCCAGGTACTTATAATAAAACTTCACTCTTGCCCCCATCTTCTGTGGTCTTAGGCCGCGGGTCGAATTTATATTGGGCCTATCGCCGCGCCTCACGGGATTTCCGCTTCTATCCCCCGCCGCTTGATCCGCCTGGAAGCCTCTATAACAAATCCGAAGTTTTTGAAATAGCGGCCCTTTAAAGCGGTTTTTCCGAAAACCAGTTTCAAAACCCTGACGTGAGATTTGATACTGGTTCTGTACGCGATAAGATTTCTACTGTTTGGGCTTGATCCGGTAGAGGGCGTTGACACCGTACCCGTCAATACAAATAGTCGGGGAAATATTGCTCCCATCCCCCATCTTGGGGAAGCCGGTCCACACCGAGGTGTTTACCGTATGGAACACCACTGGCCGGTACATCAGCCCCGCTGCGGGCATATTCTGGAGGTAGATGATGTTGAGTTCCGTCCAGAGCTGCTTGAGGGTGGCGGGGTTAGTTTCCGCGGCAAGCTGGGCGATGATCTGATTCGACCGGGGATTGGACCAACGGCCAAAGTTCCCGATCCGGTTGGGGACACCCGCCGGTGGAATATCGGAACTGCCCATGGTTTCGTAGGCCCGGTTCCAAGGGGAGGCGGGACCCGCTCCGCCGTAGCTGTGCATAATAATGTCGAAGGTCGCGTTGTCCTTATCGACCTGCCATACATTCGCTTCGGGGAAGTAGGTGGTAATATCCATCCCCAACTGGCGGCCAACCTGGGCCACTACTTCCAGGGACGCGTTCCAGTCAGACCAGCCCGCGGGACATTCCGCCCGGAAGCTAAGTTTGGTTCCACCCTTGGCGCGGATGCCATCGGCGCCCTTGACCCAGCCGGCCTGATCCAAAAGCTGGTTTGCCCCGGCAATGTCTACCCCCTTCCACTGGTAGGGCTTAAGGGCTTCGGCGTCTATTAGCGCCTGTTCCGTTGGAACGGGCAACATCAGGGACGGGATCATAGCGGCGGTGTAACCGCTCATGGCGTTTTTCCCGATCATATCATAGTCCAGGGACATGGCAATGGCCCGGCGGACAGTGGGATCGTCCAGCCCCGGTTTGGTGGTGTTAAACACGATGGAGGGAATAACCCCGGGGAAGTAATAGGGGGCCTGGGGAATATAGGTTTCTATCGAAGAACCAAAGGTCCACACTTGGGAAATAAACTGCTGGGAAACATCCACCTCCCCGGCCCGGAAAGCGGCGTCTCCTGATGCATTGTCTTTATATACGTTGTGGGCCACGTATTTTGGCGCGGGCAGCTTGCCGTATTTGGAAGCGATTTTTCCCCAATAGTTATCGTCCCGGATCAATACCACTTTGGTATCGTCATGAATATAGAGCTTGTAGGGACCGGTCGCCACGGGCTCCCAGTTGGGATACTGGACAATTCCGGTAGGGCCCGAAACCTGTTTTTCGATGCCTTCCCATACATACTTCGGTACGATGTACAGGGCGCAGAGGGAGGTTTCAATCATCTTGGGGTTGAAATTCGAAGGTTTGCCCCGAATTTCAACCGTATAATTATCGATTTTCCGTACACTATCGATATAGGACCAATAGGCGGTACCGCTAGTAGTATACCTGTTTTGCAGTTCGTAGGTATACACTACGTCATCGGCGGTCATGGGCTTGCCGTCGTTGAATTTGACGTTCTTGTTGAGGACTACCCTTGCATTCTGCCCGTTCCAGGTGTAGCTCTCCGCCAACTGGGGGTAGAGCTTGGCGTCCAAGAGGTTAAAAATAAATAACGTTTCATAAATAAGCTGACGTGAAACCGCGGTAAAAGGAGTAATTCCAAAAGAGCTGTCCACATTGAAGGGGTTAAAATGGGTAGGCGCTCCCCACAAAAGTCCGTTAAAGTAGAGAGTTTCGTTCCGGGGCAGACTGTCTAGGACGGCCCCCCCCCCCTGCCCGCCGCCGGCGGCAAAGGCCGCCCCCGCCGCGAGAGAGAGGATCAGGGCCAAAGTGAACAAGTTTTTTGCTGTTTTCATAGGTTCCTCCAAAAAAAAATTGTTTACATGAACGTACACTAACGTATCATGTACAGACTAACCGGATAATGATTAATCCCATCTGATTATCTCTCTACAGTTCTCATTTGTCAATTGTTTTTTTAGTAAATTGTCGTTAACAAACGATTAGTTCACCCCCTTAATTAACAAAGGAAAAGATCACCCCCATGACAAAAACGCAAAATTTTACAGGTCTCAACTGTTTTATAAACTCTTCCCGGAGCTTCATAAATGGCCCATGAGATGCACTCCATGATTTTTGGTCTTTTTCCTCCTTATTCCTGCATTTTGACCAAAAGGGT
>JAITBO010000284.1 GCA_031283505.1 Treponema sp.
TTTGGGGAAGACAACCACGAAGTAGGGAAAGAGTACACGGTAGGGATAGAAGGGAACAATTGCCGGTTGCGGCATCGGATCAGGCGGGCATATCGCAGGACTTGTTATTTTTCTAAGAAACTGTTCAACTACAGGAAAGCGTTTGATATGGCTTTCTTTTACATCAATTATGGTTTTGTTTAAGAACTCATCATACTTTCTGGATCACCTCCTTATAATGAATAAATATGCAGAAAAAAATCAAAAAACATAGTTTATCGGGAAATTTTTGTATAAAAATACTTGTTGTATTTTTTATTTTAGTATACAGTAGGGATGCGGTAGTTTACCGCGCATACTGCAAAAATGGAGGAAGAACATGAAAAGAACAGCGCTTGCGGGGATATTGTTTCTCTGCGCCCTGGCTGTGCTGACGGCGGGGGGCACGAAGGAAAATACCATCAAAATCGGATTTAACATCCCTTTGACGGGGGACTCTCCCATGATCGGCGAGGGGTCCCGGTATGCCGGGGAAATCGTCAAAAAACGGATCAACGGCCAGGGAGGGCTGGATGTTAAGGGCCAAAAGTATATGGTAGATTTCGTTTACGTAGACAACGAACTAAAGGCGGAATCCGCTATTCAGGCGGCTTACCGGCTCATCGAGCAGGATAAGGTCCTGGCGGTAGTGGGTCCCCAGGGTTCAGGCCGGGCCATTCCGGCGGGGCAGATCAACAACGACAACCGCACCCCCATGGTATCCGCCTGGTCAACCAATCCGGATACGACGAAAAACCGGCCCTATGTGTTCCGGGCTTGCTTCCTGGATCCCTTTCAGGCTCCGGTGGCGGTTAAATTCGCCCGGGAGCAGTTCAAGGTGACCAAAACGGCTATCCTTTACAACCTGGAAGACGATTATTCCAAGACTCTGGCGGAACTTTTCCGGGACAACTGGGAAAAGGCGAACGGAGCCGGATCGGTGGTGGTATTTGACAGTTTTGGTCAGAAGGACCAGGATTTCTCCGTACAACTGACCCGCATCGTCAATTCTCCGGCGGAATTCCTCTACCTCCCGGCCTATTACAACCATGTGGCCCTGATCGTGCCCCAGGCCCAGGACCTGGGCTGGACCAAACCCATCATGGGCAGCGATTCCTGGGGTTCCGCGGACCTTATTTCCCTGAGCAAGGGATCCGTGGAGGGGTACTATTTTACCACCCATTACGCCGCAGCCGGAGCGGTGGGCAGGACCAAGGAATTCATCGACGAATACAAGGCCACTTACGGCTATGTCCCCGACGATGTGGCGGCCCTGACCTTTGACGCGGTGAACATCGTCCTTCAAGCTATACAGAACGCGGGGCTTACGGGCAATCTCCAGCAGGACCGAAATAACATCCGCTCCGCCATTACGTCCATCAAAAACTATGACGGCATTACCGGGAAGATGACTTTTAACGAAAGCGGCGACCCGGAAAAAGACGCCGTGGTTGTGCGGATTGTCAACGGGGAATTCACCTTCGTAACCAGCCTGCACTAAAACTGCCGTGACGGTCCGGCGGATCGCCTGAAGGCCGAGCCCGGCGGGTCAAGGAGCCGCCGGGCCGCAGTCCGGGAGTTGAGGAGGTGTCCCGATGCTGACCACTTTTTTACAGAATATATTCAACGCCCTCCAATGGGGAAGTTTCTACTCGATGATCGCCTTGGGATACTGCCTGGTGTATGGGGTGCTGCGGCTCATCAACTTTGCCCACGGCGATATTTTTATGACCGCCTGTTACATTGCCTTCTTCGCCGCCGCCGGCCTTTTGGGCGCTTTAGGCGGGGCAGGCTGGGGGGTGTTCGTCCTTACCCTGGCGCTGACCATGGTGGGGACGGCCCTGTTGGGGGTCACCATAGAGCGGGTGGCCTACCGCCCTCTCAGGCGGAAAGGGGTAAACCGCCTCTACGTGGTGATCACCGCCTTGATGGTGGGGTTCATCCTTGAGAACGGGAACCTCGCGATCCTCGGAGCCAGTTCCAAGCGTTTCCCCGACATCATCGACAAGGAGCTTTGGCAGATAGGTTCCCTGGTGCTGACCAATTTCAAGGTCCTGGTAATTGTGGCGGCCTTTTCAGTTTTCGGCATCCTGCAATTTATCGTCCAGAAGACCGTGTTCGGTATGTCCATGCGGGCCATCTCCTATGACAAATTCGCCATCCCCCTCATGGGAATCCCCGTGAATCGGGTCATCACATTTACTTTTGCCCTGGGATCGTCCCTCGCTGCGGTAGCAGGAATACTGTTCGGGATGTCCTACCCCGTGCTGGATCCCTATATGGGTATGATCATCGGGTGGAAAGCCTTCATCGCCGCCGTGGTCGGGGGCATAGGGGATATAAAGGGGGCTTTTTTAGGCGGCTTCATTTTGGGGTTTATCGAAATTTTTGTTACCGCCGTCTTCCCTTCGAGCTTTAAGGATCTGATTTCCTTCGTCATCCTTCTGATCATTCTGGTCATCAAACCTACCGGATTTTTCGGCGTACCCAGAAGTACCAAAATTTAGGAGCGGATATGGTTTTAACAAACGGGAAAAACAAGAACATTATCCTGCTCATAGCCCTTCTTATAGGAGCCATGGCAGTCGTCACGGCCCTCTCCGCCCTGGGAATAATCAACCAGTATATCCAGAGCGTGATGATGTCCATAGGGATCAACATCATCTTTGCCTCAAGCCTCAACATCGTGAACGGTTATATGGGAGAATTTTCCTGCGGACACGCGGGATTCATGGCGGTGGGGGCCTATGTTTCGTCGGTACTCTCCCTCATCCTTTTCACCGAAAACAAATTTACCGGCGGCCCCCTCCTTCCGCCTCAGACAGCGATAGTGCTTTTCCCGGCGGTTATCGTCATCGGGGGCTTTGCGGCGGCGGCGGCGGGACTTCTGGTGGCCCTTCCCTCTTTCAAGACCCGGGACGACTACCTGGCGATCATCACCATCGCTGCCAACTACATCATCATGACCGCCATCAACAATCTGGAAATCATCGGCGCCAGCCGGGGGCTTATGGGAATGAAGGGGGCGATCTTCGCCATGTCGGACCTTATCCCCCTGCCGTGGATACTCGTCTGGATCATGGCGTTTGTCGTGATCTGCGTAACCGCCATCAAGCGCCTTATGGGTTCGGTTTTGGGCAAGGGAATTTCCGCCATCAGATACGACGAGATTTCCGCGGAGATCATGAGCGTGGACACCAATAAAATGAAGCTTCTCGCCTTTATGTTCTCTTCCGGCCTTGCGGGAATAGCCGGGGGACTTTTCGCCCACATGATGGGGTTCATCAACCCTCAATCCTTCAACATCATGAAGTCCACCGAAGGCATGGTGATGGTCTACCTGGGAGGCATGGGATCTTTGAGCGGCTCTGTCCTGTCTGCCGTACTGTTCACCTTCCTTCTGGAAATGCTCCGGCCTCTGCAAATCCTCAAGTGGGTGTTCATCCCCCTGCTCCTCATCCTGCTCATGCAGTTCCGTCCCGAAGGACTCATGGGGAACCGGGAACTTTCGGAGGCGGTCCCGTTTTTTAGGCGGCTTTTCGGGAAAGATTCAGGCGGGGCCGGGGCGGACAAGGGAACGCATAACGGTAATACCGGCGGCATTGCTGCCGGGGGAGAAGGATCATGAGCGAATATCATCTTGAACTCAGGAACCTGACCCACCGTTTCGGCGGCCTCCAGGCTCTGACGACCGTCAATCTGGGATTGAAACAGGGGGACATAGCCGGCCTTATAGGGCCCAACGGGGCGGGAAAAACCACGGTCTTCAACCTGGTGAGCGGTTTCTATGTGCCCACCGAGGGGGACATAATCCTGAACGGGGTACGGATCAACGCCAGGAAGCCCCACGAAATAGCCTCCATGAAAATAGGGAGGACCTTTCAAAACATACGGCTATGGAGCGAGATGACGGTGCTGGACAACATACGCATAGCCCAGCATTACCGCCTGGGCTACAACGCGGCGGACGTGTTTTTCAAGACAAAGCGTTACCGGGAAAGGGAAAGCGAGATAACCCGGTCGGCCCGGGAACTCCTTGAGGTGTTTCACCTGGTGGACCTGGCGGACGAATATCCCAGGAACCTGCCCTATGGGATACAACGCAGAGTGGAGATAGCCCGGGCCCTGTCCTTGCAGCCGGAACTCCTCATGCTGGACGAGCCTGCGGCGGGCCTCGGCACTGCGGACATCGTTGAGCTTATCGACTATATCAACTGGATTCACGATACCTTCAAGCTTACTATCTGGATGATCGAACACCAGATGGAAGTGATCATGACATTGTGCCGCACGATCCAGGTGATCGATTTCGGCAGGGAGATAGCCACGGGGACGCCGGAAGAAATCAGGAACAACCCCGAAGTCATCAAAGCCTATCTGGGGGAGGGAACGATATGAATGCAGACCGGGAGCGTAATCATGCTGCTTGAGGTTCGGAATCTAAAGGCGTCCTACGGAAACATTGAAGCCCTCCACGGCATTTCCTTTGCCATTGACAAGGGGGAAATCGTCACCCTCATCGGCGCCAACGGCGCGGGGAAAACCTCGACCCTCCTGAGCCTGGCCCGGCTCCCGAGGCCGGAAGCACCGACGGCAACCGGTGGGGATATTCTCTACGAAGGGAAGAGCATACTCAAAACCGAACCCCATATACTCATCCAGAAAAAGATGATGGCCCTGGTTCCGGAAGGCAGGCATATCTTCGGGAACCTGACGGTGCAGGAAAACCTCAGGATCGCCGCCTTCCCGCACCGGAAAGACGTGAACCGGGCGGTCATCACCGGAGAAATCCAGGAGTTGGTGTACAGTCTCTTTCCACGGCTCTACGAACGGCGGAAACAGCGGGGAGAACTCCTCTCCGGCGGGGAACAGCAGATGCTGGCGGTGGGCCGGGCCCTCATGACGGGCAGCGATTTCATCATGCTGGACGAGCCTTCCATGGGCCTTGCCCCGATACTGATGTACGAGATGTTCCGGGCTTTACGGCAGCTCAACGCCGTAAAACATATCTCCATCCTGGTGGTGGAGCAGAACGCCAAAGTAGCCCTGGAGTTCGCAAGCCGGGGCTATGTCCTCAAAACCGGGGAAATCATCGCCGGGGGAACATCGGCGGAACTGGCGGCCAACGCGGACGTAAAGAAAGCCTACCTGGGCGGCTAAAAATTCGGAAATTTGGTGCCTGGCACCCTTTTGGCCGGCATAGGCCGACATAACGGACACACCGAAAAGACCGTGTTCACTGAAAATCAGGAAGCGGTTATCCAGGTTCCCCAGGATCGGAACGGGACCTTCGAGCCGCAAATAATCCCGAAATACCAGAAACGGGTTCCGCTGTTCAATGACCAGATCATCTCGATGTATTCATTCGGAAAGACCGACCGGGACATCAAAGCCCACCTTGAAAAGATCTACAATATGGAAGTGTCGCCTGACCTCATTAGTCGGGTAACCGAAGGGGTTATGGATGAAGTGAGGGAGTGGCAGAGCCGCCCGATGGAAAAGTCTTATGCGATCATGTATCCGGACGCGATCCGAATGAAGGCGAAGCGGGAAGGGAAAAGCTACGTAAAAAGCGTATAAGTGGCTTTGAGAGTCAATTTTGAGGGACAAAAGGAGGTTGGCGAAACGAAGGTTCGCACGGGCTGTGGATAGTGGAACCGCGGGGTGGAAGATATGCTTATCGCCGGCAAGGACGGATTGACCGGCTTCCCCGATGCCGTAACCGGCAATTGTTCCCTTCTATCCCTACCGTGTACTCTTTCCCTACTCTTTGGTTGTCTTC
>JAITBO010000280.1 GCA_031283505.1 Treponema sp.
CAACGGAAATCTCCCGGTGAACTTCGTCAAGCATCCCGGGAATGTTAGACTTCATGGCTTATCTGTCACAAAAAAATCCCGTGGATTCATCCGGGGGATTGACGGCACTGCACAAAGCAGGACTCCGCACTTCCGCAACAAAATCATTCCCTATCTCCATAGTTCCGCTTTACCCATTCCCGGTATTCCCCGGTACAGATTCCGTCAACCCAGGGGGTATTGACCTAGTACCAGTCCACGTCCCGCAGGCTTTCGAGGTTACCGGCGTAGGTCAAGGCATCCATGTTAACGATCCGTCCGGTAAAGTCCGGCGTCTTTTCCAAAAGAAAACGGATAAAGTTACAGCCAATAAAGCCGGAACCGCCTGAAACCAGAATACTTGTTAAGGTCCGCATCATTGGGTAATTTTCCTTCAGAACCCTTCTTCTTTTGCCGTAATCTCCAGGTAACGCATCAGGCTTTTATCCCACGCCGGTATCTCAATGCCCAAGACTGCCCGTATCCTGGTTTTGTCCAGGACCGAATAGGACGGACGGACCGCCTTGGCAGGAAACTCGGCGCTGACACAGGACTTGACGGCGCAATCATTCTTAACGAGGCCGAGCCGACGGCCCTGGCGGTAAATCTCCAGGGCAAAATCATACCAAGTGATGTCCCCTTCGTTGGTATAATGATAAATACCATAGGGAACATGACGGCCTTCCGGCTGCGCGGCGACAATAACGGCCAGAGTTTCCGCGAGGTCCCGCGCCCAGGTGGGGCTGCCGCGCTGGTCGTTCACCACCTTCACTTCGTCCCGCTCGTTCATCAGACGGAGCATGGTACGAACGAAATTACCGCCATATTTACCGTAAAGCCAAGCGGTCCTGACAATATAGGACTGGGGGTTGTTTTCCAGGACCACCCGCTCCCCGTCCCGCTTGGTGAGGCCGTATACGCAGGCCGGACCGGTTTCGTCGGTTTCCCGATAGGGCCGGAAACTCCCGGCTTCCCGGACACCCTGACCGTCAAACACATAATCGGTAGAGAGGTGGATGAGCCGGGCGCCGATATTCCGGGCGATCCGGGCAATGTTGGCGGCCCCGGCGGTGTTGAGGCGGCGGCAGGTTTCCGCGTCGTCCTCGGCCTTGTCCACCGCAGTATAGGCGGCGCAATTAACGATCCAAGTTATGGCTTCCGCCCGGCTTTGAGTTTCAGCGAAAGAAGTAAGAGAAACAGAGTCAGTTATGTCCACCTCCCGGTCTGTGCCGGTAAAAGGGACATCCCATTTCGCCAAAACCAGGGAAAGCTCGGTTCCAAGCATCCCCTTGTCGCCAATCAGCCAAAGCACGGCAGAGTTTTGTCCTTTTCAGAAAGAATATAGCCAATCCCCAAGTCAGGCCAGGCCACGCCAATGGCGAGATCGTTCCAGATTATCCCCACTTCGTCCTCCGGATGGTAAAAATCGGTGCATTTATAGGCGAAAATCGCGGTTTCGCTCATTACCAAAAAACCGTGGGCAAAACCTTCGGAAATATAAAACTGGTTTTGCTTTTCGCCGCTTAACACCACCCCGTGCCATTTACCCAGAGTAGAGGAACCGGGCCGTATATCCACAGCAACATCGAAAACCTCGCCTTCTATAACCCGGACAAGTTTGCCCTGAGGATGGGTTTTCTGAAAATGGAGGCCCCGGAGTACGCCTCTGACCGAACGGGACTGGTTGTCCTGGACAAAAGCCATGTCCAGCCCCGCGTCGCCGAAATCCCGCCGGGAATAGGACTCGAAAAAATACCCCCGGCTGTCGCCAAAAATCTGAGGCTGTATCTCGTAAAGTCCCCCAATGAGGCATGATTTAACCGCAATAGGCATCAGGCGTATTCCTAAAAAAATTAAGAAAGAAAAGAAACCGGTTCGTCGGCAATGTAGGTGAGGTATTCGCCGTATTCGTTTTTATAGGAGGCGGCCAGCTTCAAAAGGTCCTCACGAGAAATCCAGCCGTTGGAATAAGCAATTTCTTCAATACAGGAAACATACATACCCTGGCGTTTCTGGATAGTTTCGATGAAATTGGCAGCTTCAAGGAGACCGTCGAAGGTGCCCGTATCAAGCCAGGCCATGCCACGGCCCAGCACTTCCACGGAAAGACGCCCCCATTCCAGGTAGGCGTTGTTCACCGCAGTGATCTCGATTTCTCCCCGGGAGGAGGGCTTTATGTCTCTGGCGATTGCCACAACATCGTTGTCGTAAAAGTAGAGGCCTGGCACCACATAATGGGATTTGGGACGGACGGGCTTTTCTTCGATGGAAAGGGCTTTACCCTGGGCGCCGAACTCCACTACGCCGTAGGCAGAAGGGTCTTTGACGTAGTACCCGAAAATAGAACCGCCCCCGGTATGCTCCACCCTGCCGACGGCGTTCCTCAAGGTCTGGCTGAAACCACGACCGTAGAATATATTGTCCCCCAGAACAAGGGCGCAGGCGCAAGCGCCGATGAAACCGGCGCCCAAAATGAAGGCATCGGCCAAGCCGCGAGGACTTTCCTGGACCTGATACTCAAAACGCATCCCCAGCCAATCCCCGGAGCCGAAAAGATCCCGAAACAGGGAGAGGTCCCGGGGGGTGGAAATAACAAGGACTTCCCGAATGCCCGAAAGCATCAGAACGGACAGGGGGTAGTAGATCATGGGCTTGTCATATAGCGGAAGTATCTGTTTGGAAACCACACGGGTTACCGGGTAAAGCCGGGTTCCCGCCCCACCGGCAAGAATTATACCTTTCATGATACCGCTCCTGATCCGTAACTTCGTTTTTCAGTTTTATTTGAACCTTTGGTTCGCGCTTGCTCCGGGAGGCTCATTGGGGGGTTTCCATTACCCCGCACAACTCATCATGTCAAAAACAATTTTTTCGATGTCGCCGTGAAAAACATCCCAGCCGGGGTTCCGCGTCCAGGCGATTGCTTCAAATTCCTCCCGGGGCATTCCCTTGAGTATTTCACAGATGATCGGTATCTCAAGGCCCGCCTCTTTCTCACGGGCTTCCCGAATAATTTCGACCCAGTTGATTGATTCATGCAGGGCTATTTCGCGGATGTCCGCAACATCTTTTCCGGCATAGCGGAACAGAGCGGTAAGTTTGTTTGAAAGGATGTTACGGATTGAATCGATCCGGTCAAAAAATGGCGCCTTTTGAATCTCCCCAAAATGAGGGACCAGATCGTTCACAAAATCAAGTTTTAAAAGCGTTTCTGATTTGTTCCATCCAACTTTAAATGAAACAAAATTTTTATTTCTGATAAAATCAAACTCTTCGTTCCAAAAAAACCCGGCCTGCTTTAGGGCGTCAAAAACAAGATCCAACTGCTCATCGTAACGGGGACTGGCATTTATAAAAAAATCAAGATCGTCCGAATACCGGTGGTGATAATAGGCCCGGCTAAGCGCCGTACCCCCGGTGAGAAAAAAATCTGTGCCGCTTTGATTGATAGCGTTCAGAACCCCATTCTGGAGCGGATACAGGTTCTCTTCGTAATACGGCGAGGGCAAAATCATATTTGGTCTTTAAATCCCTGGGGAAAAGCCGCCGCGCCAATTCGGGGGTATACAGTTCCTTGACCGCTTCCACGCCCCAAAAAGCGATGAGCCGATGCCAAGGGACCCGCTCCAGAAAACGGACAAACAAAAAATTCCGGTCAAAGGGGCCGGCCTTGTCTTTTTTACCTTCCGCCACCGCAAGCATATCCTCGGGGCTTACCTTGTAATCCCAGTTGAGGGAAGGCATCATCTGTAATTTTTCTTTACAGGTCAGGAGCATGGCTTGAACTTTCTGTTTTGCCGAAGCAACGGGGACCGATCCGTACCATCAAAGCCGCCCCAAGGACGGCGCCAAAAGTGTCGGCAACCCAGTCCCACACGTTGCAGTCCCGTCCGGGGGTAAAAGACTGGTGAATTTCGTCAACAACACCGTAAAACGATACAGCGAGGGCAACCAGGAAAAAGGCCAAAAAACGCCGGGACCGCCACATTGTCGGGGAAACCCACAGGCCCGCCCCGACAGCCAGCGCCAGGTACGCTATAAGATGCTGAACCTTGTCAATTCCCAGTATCCCTTTGGGTTCGGGAAGCGTATTTTGAGAAGAAAGAAACCATATCCCCCCGACAATGATCAGGGCGGGAAGGCGCAGGATTATTTTAGTATTCACGTTACGGGTGCTTCCTTTAATTGGGGGGTAGAACGAGACCGGAGCGTCAGCGGAGGGCTCGACCATAGGGGGGCCGGTAACCGGCGGCGTTATGTGCGGACAAATTTTTGGAAACAGGCCCCCCTTCTGTTAAGGATAAATTCTTCCCATCGTCATATCTCACCACAGTGAAATATGACCGCGCCTGCCAATTCAATACGAAAATTCCGCCGCCGCCGAAACAGGCTTGCCGAATCCGCAGTCCAAAGACTGCTTTTGTATAACAATAGCATATCAATACACAAATAGCAAGAGTTTTGAGGCGAGTTGTTCAAAATTTGAACAACTTTTTTTACACCGCCTTTCAGCCGCCCTCAAATAATTTTCACTTTAATATAGCTTACCTTGTATTGCCGTGGCAATCCAGGTATGGTCAATATATGAAAATTTTTGAAGCTATCGCTCTGGGGGCAATCCAGGGTGTCACCGAATTTCTGCCCGTGAGCAGTTCCGGCCATCTGGTCCTGTTGCAGAGGATTTTCGGGATTTCCGAACCGGCGCTTTTTTTCGATACTATGGTCCATATAGGGACCCTGGCGGCGGTGTTCGTTGTCTTGTGGAAGGATGTTTGGGGCATCCTGCGCAGGCCCATACAGCCGGCGACAGGTTTCCTCGTTCTGGCGACGCTTCCCACAATCGCGGCTGCCCTGGTCTTCAAGGACGGCATAGAGGGGGCGTTCGCGTCCGGGCGTTTTCTGGGTTTCGCTTTCCTGTTTACTGCGGCGGCCCTTCTGGTTTCCTGGCGTTTGTCCGGGCGGCCCGGCAGGGCGGCGGGTGGTAAGAATGGGGCGGGAAAAACGGGGATCCTGTCTGCGGGGGCCATGGGCTGGCTCGACGCCTTTGTCATCGGGGTATGCCAGGCGGTTGCCATTATTCCCGGAGTTTCCCGATCGGGGCTGACTCTGTCGGGAGCCCTTGCCCGGAAACTGGACCGGGACACGGCGGCGCGGTTCTCCTTCCTCCTGTCCATCCCGGCCATACTGGGGGCCCTGGTGTTACAGCTCAAGGACCTGGCGGGTGGAGAGGCTGCGGCGGGGGGTATAGGCGCGGGACCCATAGCGGCGGGGACCGTTACCGCAGCCATAGTGGGATTCTTTGCGGTAAAATTCATGCTGAAAATCGTGCGCGAACGGTCGCTATGGGGTTTTGCGGTATACGTGGCGATCCTGGGGGGGCTGGTACTGACGGATCAGGCGGCGACTCACTTCTTTTTTTAGCGGGGGTTGGAAACCGGGGCGACAATATTACATCTGTCCCCTTGTAATTCCCCCTTATGATGGTGTACCTTATTCAATACAATACTACCTGTATGGTATAATGATGACATAGAAAGCATAACAACGTATATTAGGTACTAAAAGGAAATATGATGAAATTTAACCGCCTGTTTACCGATCCCAAACACGGCCCGTATCATTCCATCATTTTTGAGAAGCGGCGGAGCGAAATCCGTAATCCCGACGGAAAGGCGATCTTTGAGGAAGATACGGTGATCGTACCGGCTTTCTGGAGCCAGATTGCCACGGATATTATCGCCCAAAAGTATTTCCGCAAGATGGGAGTGCCGGCGGACAAGATCTACGCCTGGAAAGAATGGGCGGCTCGGAAGGGAACGCCCGGCGGAGGGGAAATGGCGGATGAAAAGCTTCCTGAAGACGGGGCGGAACACGACGCCCGGCAGGTCTTCCACCGGCTGGCCTATACATGGATGGACTGGGGCCGTAAAAACGGGTATTTCGATACCGAAGAGGACGCCTATGCGTTCTATGACGAAACCTGCTATATGCTGGCCTTCCGTATGGCGGCCCCCAACAGTCCCCAGTGGTTCAATACGGGGCTCTACGCAGTTTATGGTATAGACGGGCCGGCCCAGGGGCATTATTACTTTGATACTGCCGACGGACAGCTTAAAAAGTCGGATAGCGCCTATAAGCGACCCCAACCTCATGCGTGCCTTCCCGGTCATGTTCTGATTAGCACCCCCCAGGGGCCGGTTTCTATGGCCAGCCTGGTGGAGGGGGATGCCTTGGGGACGCGAATATACGACAAGGACGGAACTACCATGATTGTGGCGGTTCGGGAAAACGGGATTAAGCCGGTACTTCGGGTGACGCTTAAAAACGGCGGCATCCTGGAAGCGACGGCGGATCATCTGGTGTTGGCCCGCACCACCGGGGTGGAAGGCGAACCCCAATGGGTGGAGATAGGAAATCTGCGGGAGGGCATGAGCCTGGTCCGGATTGCTTCCAAGGAATTTTCCCAGGGGTTCGGAGAGCCGGAGAAAACGGAAGGTCCCGTCCGCCGGTATGAACCCATTGTTGGGATAGAACCCGCAGGCGAAATGCCGGTGTACGATATTCAGACCGAAAGCGGCAACTTCCTTGCCGGAGGCGTCGTCGTCCACAACTGCTTCATCCTTTCTATCGAGGATGACCTTGTGAATGAGGGGGGCATCATGGACCTGGTAACCAGGGAGGCGCGGCTTTTCAAGTACGGGTCCGGTACGGGGTCCAACTTTTCCAGAATCAGGGCGCTGAACGAAAAGCTGTCCGGGGGCGGCGTGTCTTCCGGGCTGCTTTCTTTCCTAAAGATAGGAGACCGGTCCGCTTCGGCGATTAAATCAGGGGGGACAACCCGGCGGGCGGCCAAGATGGTGACTCTGGATGCGGATCACCCGGATGTGGAGAAGTATATCAACTGGAAAGCCGAGGAGGAACACAAGGTCGCCTCCATGGTCACCGGATCCGCTGTTGTAAAAAAGCGTCTTGAGGCAATCAAAAAGGCCCTGACAGCTTTCCGGGGGCCCGATACGGACAGGTTCAACGCCGAAAAAAATCATGACCTGGCGGAAGCCCTGAAAAACGCCCTGGAGGACAGGATTCCCCCGGCCTATATCTACCAGATGCTCAGGCGGCTGGAGCAGGGAGATACGGAAGTCAACCCCGCCGTGTTTACTGCCGCCTGGGATGACGAGGCGTATAACACGGTTTCGGGGCAATCCTCCAACAACAGCCTCCGGGTGACCGACGATTTTATGCGGGCGGTCCTGGATGACGCGGACTGGAACCTTACGGGCAGGATTACGGGCAAGGCCGAAAAAACCGTCAAGGCCCGCAGGATTTGGGATATGGCTGCCCGGAGCGCCTGGCAGTGTGCGGATCCCGGACTCCAGTACCACACCACCATCAACGACTGGCATACCTGCCCGGCGGGGGGCGAAATTCGAGCATCCAATCCCTGTTCCGAATATATGTTCCTGGACGACACGGCCTGCAACCTGGCTTCCATCAATCTTGCGGCCTTCTACGACCAAAAGAGCAAAACCTTCAACCTTGAAGCCTACCTCCATGCCATCAGGATATGGACCACTATCCTTGAAATTTCTGTGGTGATGGCCCAGTTTCCCGCGCCCCGGATTGCCCGGCTTTCCTACGAATACCGGACATTGGGGCTGGGCTACGCAAATCTGGGAAGCCTCCTTATGGTGATGGGGCTGGCCTATGATTCCGAGGAGGGCCGGGCTGTCGCCGGCGCATTGTCGGCTATCCTTTCCGGGGAGGCCTACGCCCAATCCGCCCGTATGGCTGCGGGCCTCGGTCCCTTCCTCCGGTATGCCGACAACCGGGACAGTATGCTCCGGGTGATACGCAACCACCGCCGGGCGGCCTACAATGCTCCTGCCGGAGAATACGAGGGGATTCATATCCCGCCCAAGGGGATAGACGCTGCCTGCTGTCCGGCCTGTCTTCTGGAAGCTGCCCGTTCTGCCTGGGACCGGGCACTGGAACTGGGGGAGGCTCACGGGTACCGGAACGCCCAGATCAGCGCCATTGCCCCCACGGGGACCATAGGCCTCCTCATGGACTGCGATACTACCGGTGTGGAGCCCGATTTCGCCCTGGTTAAATTCAAAAAGCTGGCCGGCGGCGGCTACTTCAAGATCATCAACCAGTCCGTCCCGCCGGCTTTGGAAAACCTTGGGTACAGACCGGAGGCTATAGAGAACATCACCGCCTACGCCACGGGCCGGAAGACCCTGGCCGGAGCGCCGAAAATCAACCACGAAACCCTGAAGGATCTGGGCTTTACCCCCGCCGCCATTGCCGTAATTGAGGATGCGGTTGGGAACAGCCTCAACCTGGAAGGGGTGTTCAACCCCTGGATTCTGGGGCGGGACTTTGTGGAAAAGACCCTCAATGTGCCGGAAGCCACCTGGTCCCTGCCGGGATTCAGCCTTCTCAAACACCTGGGTTTTACCGGCGAGGACATCCAGGCGGCGAAACTCTACGCCTGCGGGACCATGGGCCTTGAGGGAGCGCCGGGGCTCAAGCCGGAACACTACAGCGTGTTTGATACCGCTACGCCTTCGGGCAAAAACGGCAAGAGGTCTATCCCCTGGAAAGCCCATATAGGCATGATGGCTGCGGTACAGCCCTTTATTTCCGGGGCCATTTCCAAGACTATCAATATGCCCAACAGCGCCGATTATGAGGACGTGAAGGGAGCGTATATGCTGGCCTGGAAAAGCGCCCTCAAGGCGGTTGCCCTGTACCGCGACGGGTCCAAGCTCTCTCAGCCCCTGTCCTCCTTTGCGCCGGGCACGGACCCTCTGGCGGACGCCATTTTGACGGTGGAACGGAATCTGAGCGCCGCCGGGCTTTCCGGTTCAAGTCCTGTCCCGGAGGATCGGGCGGCTATGAAACATACACCGGACGGTCCACTCCAGACGAAAGTCAGGCGGCCCCTCCCCCACCGGCGGAACGGCTATACCCAGAAGGCCAAGATAGGAGGTCACTCCATCTTTATCCGCACCGGCGAATACGTTGACGGCTCTTTGGGAGAAATCTTTCTGGATATGCACAAGGAAGGCGCCGCGTTCCGGAGCCTCCTCAACAGTTTCGCTATTGCCGTTTCCCTGGGCCTCCAATACGGGGTTCCTCTGGAAGAATACGTGGATGCCTTTACCTTCTCCAAATTTGAACCCAACGGTATGGTCCAGAATCACGATTACGTGAAAATGGCTACCAGTGTCATTGACTACATCTTCCGGGACCTGGCTATCAGCTACCTCAAGCGGACGGACCTGGGCCAGGTCAAGCCCGAAGACCTCAACACCACCGGCACGAAGGATGAACTAGGGACCGAACTCTCCGGGATGGGCCATCCCCGCGTCCACGCCAAAACCGGGCGCAAACCAAATGCAACGGGGGATGGGACGGCTGTGGGCATCCCGTCTCTCACCGACGCGGACCGTATCGTCCAGGCGCGGATCAAAGGCTACGAAGGGGACCCCTGCCCCGCCTGCGGTTCCTTCACCCTGGTACGAAACGGTACGTGTATGAAATGCGACACCTGCGGCGGAACAACCGGGTGTAGCTAAGATTTGTCCCAAGATAGTTTGGTAACACGGTCAGACGATTCAGCAAAAAACACATTTTTGACGGGGATTGCTGGCATCCTGCCTGACGCCGGTAATTCTCGTGCCTTTATCCGTCATAAAAACGGGGAATGCTGGCGCCCCAAGTAATCGGGCCACACTTACGCCTGGGAAAAACAAGGCATAAAAAACTTCCGTCCATCCCTCTTTTGCCATCTCTTTTAACTACGCCGCTTGCAACCCTGTAATTTCGCCAAAATGGTCCATTTTTTTTTGAAGTGCGAAAATAGGAGGGCATAGAAACGGCATCGTAAACACGGTAGAATAAAGCTACAAACCAAACTATCGGAGGTTAACGATGCCGTATACACACTATAACACGGACGAAAGAAACGC
>JAITBO010000339.1 GCA_031283505.1 Treponema sp.
TTCCCAGAGAGGTCTGACCCCGCAGAGGTCTGTCCCTACAAAGAGACCCGACCTCACAAAAGGGTCTGTCTTCATAGGTCTCCGATGGGGGTCAGACCTCTAAGTAAACGCACATGGACCGCTAGTCCGTGGTTCGAGTTGGTCGTGGGGATGAACTTCTTCCTCCCTTTGGCATTCAGGCCGTTTTCCCTCATCAATCGGGCCGCTTTCTTACGGCTTACCTGCCTGCCGTAATCCCGGCGCAGAGTTTCCCTCATCCGAGGGCTGCCATACCGATAGTGATGCTGCTCTTGTATCCGGCGAATCAAATCAACCAGTTCCCCATCGCCTTCCTTCCTCACCCCGGACACCTCTTTCTTCGCCCACTGGTAATAGGCACTGCTACCGACCCCAAAAATTGATGGACGCTAGTCCACGCCATCTCCCGGAAGGTGTATTCGTCCCAGTGTTCACTCATGAAGCGGTAGACCATCAGCGGGGTCTTTCCTGTGCGAAGAATGACTCGAACTAAAGTTCGACTGCTTTTTTTATGATTTCGAGTGAAGCGGAACTTCACACCACATCTCTGAGCGCCTTATTTTCCTTCCGCAGGCGGACCAGTTCCTCGTCCCGTGGCCGTCCATGTCCGGGGAAGGGCGGCAAGCCTGAGCTTCCCGCTTCCCGTGCCTGCTGTATCCACCGGTACAACATATTTTCGTTAACCCCTAAATCCACGGCTCTGGCGCACCGGCTTCTCATGCTTCTCTGCTAGCGTTACTGCCTCGGCCTTGAATTCCTTCGGGTATACCCGCCGTTCTTTGTCTTTCGTTCCCATCTTTTCCTCTCCTTCGGTTATATCTTCCGCTTATCTTTATATCTACCAAATGAGGTAAGGTCCAAATTTCTGCTGAAAGTTCAGCGTTGAATAGGCACGCTGAAAAAGATATAATGGGCGTGGAAAATGGAGTATGAATTCCCATTTTATCCGTTATACCCAATACGGTCAGATATTCATCGCCCCGGAAGACGACCCTGACTGGATCGTCGATGTCATGCTGGAAACCGGTTATGACGATGAATTCTGCTATGCCCTGGATTTTGATCCGGCCTTTATCGCGGCCCTGATGAGGGCGGGGTTTCTGGTCATGTCTGCCGCCGTAGATCCTGCCTGCGGTCCGGACGGAAAGCTGTACTCGAACTACGGTCCGCGCCACCTCCTTCTCCCCAAACTTCACCTTGAACGGTCGGCGCTGTTCTGGAAAGACCTCCACGAGACCGGAACAGCCAGGCGGCTCCTTAAACGCTATGAACTGCGGTATGACGCTGATTTTGACCGCATCTTGGATCGTTGCGTACAGGTACACGGCGGCGGCTGGCTTACCCCGCCTTTGCTGCAAAGCATCAGAGCCATACGCGCTTTCGACAATGGCCCGGTACGGCCGGTTTCTTTCGCCCTTTATCGGAACGGGGAACTTGTGGCCGGGGAATTCGGGGTGGTAACCGGCAGGGTATATACCAGCTATTCCGGGTATAGGGACGAAGATTCCGCAGGGACGGTCCAACTGGCGCTAACCGGACGGTATCTTAGGGACGCGGGTTTTGCCTTTTGGGACTTGGGGATGCCTTTGGACTACAAAGACCGTTTGGGCGCCCGGAATATCAGCCCCCGGCTTTTTGTTGATCTGTTTCGTAAAGCCTTGGTAACTGTCGGCAATTATGATAAGATACTCCCATAGCAGTTTGTTGCGCTTCAGCGTAAAATCGTATAAAAGTTCACTTTCGTGAATTTTTATACCTTACAAAATGCATTCGAACCTAAGCTTCGCGGAGCCCCAATAATCTGCAACAGGCTCACAGGATGTTCTTTGATGAATTTAGATGCCTATACGGTTGACAACGGGAAGCCAATCCCCATGGGGTCAACCTTAACCGAATTCGGGGTAAACTTCTCACTTTTTGCCCGCCGCGCCTCTGCTGTGACTCTGGTCTTGTTCGATTCTCTGGACCCGGGAAGCAGGTATGTTGAAATCAATCTGGACAAAAAGAAAAACCGGACCGGCGATATATGGCACTGCCATGTCCGAGGACTCAAAGCGGGATCCCTCTATCTTTACAGGGTGGACGGCCCCTATCTCCCCGAACAGGGACTCCGGTTCAATCCCCATAAATCCCTGATAGACCCCTATGCCAAAGCTCTGACATCATTGACGGACTGGGACCTTAAAGCCTGTATGGGCTACGATCCCAACGACCCTGCGGGGGACCTTTCCTTCTCATACAAGGACGATCTCTATACCCAGCCCAAGTGCGTAGTGGTGGATGACGATGATTTCGACTGGCAGGGAGATACTCCCCTTAATTACCCCCTCAGGTTCAGCGTACTCTACGAAACCCATGTCCGGGGTCTCTCGGTGAACCCCAATTCCGGGGCGGGTCATCCGGGTACCTACCGGGGAATCATAGAAAAGATACCGTTTTTTAAAGAACTGGGAATCACCAGCCTGGAACTGCTTCCCATTCAGGAATTTAACGAGCGGGAACATTCCGGAATGAATCCCCGGACCGGCAAGCCCCTGGTCAACTATTGGGGGTATTCAACCGTGGCTTTTTTCGCGCCCAAAGGTTCCTATGCCGCAGCCACAAGTCCCGGAGGCCAGGTGCTGGAATTCAAAGAAATGGTCCGGGAACTCCACAAGGCCGGGATAGAGGTGATTCTGGACATCGTGTTTAATCACACTGCCGAAGGCAACGAATGGGGGCCAACGTTCTCGTTTAAGGGTCTGGACAACACCATCTATTATATGTTGGACGAAAACAAACGGTATTACAAAAATTTTTCCGGCTGCGGTAACTCGGTGAATTGCAATCATCCGGTAGTGCGGACTTTCATCATAGATTGCCTCCGTTACTGGGTAGTCGAAATGCACATTGATGGCTTCCGCTTCGACTTGGCTTCCATCCTGGGTCGGGACAGGCACGGAAACCTGATGGAGAATCCTCCCATGCTGGAGCGGATTGCCGAAGACCCCATCCTGAGCAATACCAAGATCATCGCCGAAGCTTGGGATGCCGGCGGCGCGTATCAAGTAGGCTGGTTCCCCGGCGGACGCTGGGCGGAATGGAACGACCACTTTCGGGACGAGATACGCCGGTTCTGGCGAGGTGACCCTCAGGAGGCCCGGCATCTGGCGACCCGCATCTCCGGGAGTTCCGACTTGTACCTACGGGATGGACGAAAGCCCTTCCATTCCATCAACTTCATCGCCAGTCACGATGGGTTCACTATGAAGGACCTGGTTTCCTACAACGGCAAACATAACGAGGAAAATGGCGAGGAAAACCGGGATGGCGGCAACAACAACTACAGTTATAATTACGGATTTGAAGGTCCCTCCGCTAATCCGGACGTTGAGGCCATCAGGGAACGGCAGATGAAAAATTTTTTTACCACCCTCATGATCTCCCTGGGAACCCCCATGATCCTTGGGGGTGACGAATTTGGGCGAACCCAAAAGGGCAACAACAACGCTTACTGCCAGAACAATGAAATCTCCTGGTACGACTGGTCTCTCCTGGAAAAGAACTGGGACCTTTTCCGCTTTGTCCGGGAAATAATCGCCTTCCGACTGCGGCATCACGGCTTCATGCGCCCTGAATTTTTCACCGGCAGGGGGGGCAAATTCAACGCCACCCCGGACATTACCTGGTTCAATGAAAAGGGGGAAATCCCGGATTGGGACAAAACCGGTTCCTGCCTTGCCCTGCGCATGGACGGCACGAAGGCGGACATTCAGGCCGACCGGGACGACAACGATTTTTACATCATGCTTAATTCAGGATTAAAGCCGGTGAACTTTACCCTCTGTAACGCCCCCAAAGGGAAATTTTGGGCCCTGACTGTGGACACAGCCCTCCCCTCACCGGAGGACATTCTGCTTCCGGGTCACGAAAAACCCTATATGGCAGATAATCGATATTTGGTAAAGGATCGCAGCGTGGTTATCTTTATTTCAAAGCAAACCGGATTCATTTAAGGATGGCGCATTATGGATGAAAGCTGCTTTATTCTAGGCGTAGACCTGGACGGCGTGGTAGGCGACTTCTACGGCGCGTTGCGGAAGATTGCCGCCGAATGGCTCGACAAACCCCTGGAAGCCCTGACTGCCGACGTGAACTACGGCCTTGACGAATGGGGGATCGTGGAATACGGCGGGTATCCCCGGCTCCACCGTTTCGCCGTTACCCAGCGTAACCTTTTCCGCGACATGGAACCCATTAAAGACGCCCCGGCGGTGCTGAGAAAGCTTTCCGTCAAAGGCATCCGTATCCGCATCATCACCCACCGGCTTTTTCTCAAGTATTTTCACCGCACCTCCATCACTCAAACCGTGGACTGGCTTGACACCTACGACATCCCTTACTGGGACCTCTGCTTTATGAAGGACAAGGGCGCGGTGGGCGCTCATGTGTATATCGACGACGCTCCGGCCAACGTGATAAGCCTCCGTGAACAAGGATGCCATACCATAGTTTTTACCAATTCCACCAATAAGGATGTCCCCGGTCCCCGGGCAGACACCTGGCTTGAGGTCGAAAACCTGGTGATGGAAGCCCTGGATGAATGGACCACCGGCACCCTGAACCTCTTCGGCGCCTCTGGCTTTCGGGGCTGATTGAGTTTTCGGAACGCCATGGCCGGCATAGTTCTTGCCGTCATCAATGCCAAATGGATACACCCTTCTCTGGCGCACAGGCTCCTCAAAGCCAATCTCGGCCCCCTTGAAGACTGCTGTCAAATTTTGGAATTCGCCCTCCGTCAGCCCCTGGACGAAAAGACAGCCCTCATCCTGGCCGCCCGGCCCCGTATTCTGGGGCTTTCGGTCTCCATCTGGAACCACAAGGCAAGCCTGGAACTGCTCCGGGCCCTGGAAACAGTGTGGGCCGGCGGCGGGGAGTCCGCAGTTCCCCGGCCCCTGGTTGTCCTCGGCGGACCGGAGGTCTCCCATCTGCCGCCGGAAGCCGAAATTCTGAGTCATGCGGACCGGATTATCTGTGGGGAGGGAGAAGCGGTTTTCCGGGAACTCTGCGAGCGGCTTTTAGGGGATTTAGCTGTGGACAAGGCGAACCACAACGCCTGTGATGGGTTAGGGTTAAATACGCTTCCCTCAGCCTCGGCGGTTTCCGGCAAGTTTATCATCGCCAAACCGGCGGACCTTGCCGCCCTGGTTCCCGCCTACCGGCTTTATGCCGGGGAGGACCTTCGTCAAAAATTGGTGTATGTGGAAGCCTCCAGGGGTTGTCCCTTCGGCTGCGAATTCTGCCTGAGTTCCCTGGACAAGAAGGTCCGGGAATTCCCCCTGGAACCTTTTCTGGGCGAGATGGACGCCCTCATCCGCCGGGGGGCGCGGACCTTCAAGTTTTTGGATCGTACCTTCAACCTCAACATAGAACGGGCCCGGCGCATCCTGGAATTTTTTCTGGACCATCTGGCGGAAACCGGAGGACCTTCCGGGCCGTCATCCCCGGAACCGGCAGGGGAACCGCCTCTGTGCGTCCATTTTGAGATGGTCCCCTCCCGGTTCCCCCCGGAACTGCGGGAACTCCTCGCCAGGTTTCCACCGGGGAGCCTGCGGCTGGAAGTGGGGATTCAGACCTTCAACCGGGAAACCGCCGCCCTCATAGGCCGGCCCTGCGCCCCGGAAGCGGAACTGGAAGTCCTGCGTTTCCTGGGGGATCACACCAACGCCATCGTCCACGCGGACCTTATCGCCGGGCTTCCGGGGGAGGGCATGGCTTCTTTCGGTGAAGGCTTTGACCGCCTGTGGATCGCCGGTCCTGGAGAAATACAGTTGGGCATACTCAAATGCCTGCCGGGTACGCCCATTGCCCGGCGGCGCGAGGTCCTGGGTATACGCTGTTCCCCGGAACCACCCTACGAAGTCCTGGAGACTTCGGCCCTGCCCGCAACGGAACTTGACCGGATAAAAAACTTTGCCCGCTTCTGGGAACTCATCGTCAACCGGGGCGCGTTCCGGGACCTGGGGCCCGGCCTTTTTCCCCGGGGACAGCCGGTGTTCCGGTCCTTTCTGGGATTGTCGGACCGGCTTCTTGCGCGGTTCGGGAGAAACTGGGGGATAGACCGGCGGGAACTCCATGCCGAACTACGGCAATGAACAAACCGGGTGTTATGCGGCATAGGGCCAAAACATGGTAAAAAACACTTGACAATATGTATTATAGTGCATATTATGAATTATGTGGGAAATATATGTGGCAGATGAATATTTGGAATGGTTTTCCAGATTATCCGAACATGATAAAGAGGCTATTCTTATAAAAGTTCATTTATTGGTTGAATTTGGACCTGAACTATCAAGACCTCATGCCGATACATTGCATGGTTCAAAAATAACTAATATGAAAGAATTAAGAGCAAAAACAAATGGGCATATTTATAGAATAGCATATTATTTTAACAATAAACGACAGGGAATATTATTAGCAGGCGGGGATAAAAAAGGCATGGATGAAAAACTGTTTTATAAGGATTTGATTAGGCCGGATTCAACTGGTAAGTGCAACACCGCCGCATTCGGCAAAAACCTCAGCGGGGGTTTTAAAACCTAAACACTTCATCGGCGTTGCATTAATCTTGCTTACTACCTTATCTATTCTT
>JAITBO010000347.1 GCA_031283505.1 Treponema sp.
CATTGCTTTGATACTCCAAATTGCTCTGCCACCCGTACGATGCTTTCATCTCGCTGTCGCCCGGGATATTCCTTCCGGTTATTAAAACGCTCCTCTGATTCCTTGTCGAAGATGAAAAACTTCTTGTCGCCTTCATCGAACATAATAGACGGGACATTGTTATTCCGTGCCCACCATTGAAGTGTAGATTTCGCAACGCCATATTCGCGGTGCATTTGCTTTACGGTCTTGCCTTCTATAATCTTCACGTTTTTCATCCTCACCTATATATTATCGCTATCTATAATATATATCAAGGTATTATGCGGAACGGATATTATCCGGCTGCTTTTCCGGGCCTTGCATTGCCTCCCCGATCTTCTTCCCAACCTCCCGGATCGTAGCTTCGGTCGAATGAAGGTAGGTCTTTGTTGTTTTCAGGTCACTATGGCCCAGAAGATCCTGGATATACCGCAGGGAAACGCCACGGGCCTCCAGAAGCGATGCCAGACTGTGCCGGCTGCTATGGGGGGTAATCTTCCGGCCATTCAACTTAATCCCTGCCCTGTCCAGCCATTTCTTGAACCGGCCTCTGGTCCAGGAAGGCCCCGGGGTAGTCCCATCCTCAAACGAGAACACATACTCATGCTGCCCGTTCTTCTCCCAGAGCTTCTTAATCGCCGTCTGAAGCACTTCATCGAATGGCGCCAGGCGCTCCGCATGGCTCTTGGTAGGCCCCATCTCCCGGGCCTTGCGATCGAAGTTCTGCCATGCCCGGCGAACATGAATCTGGGGGGTCCACCAGTCCAGATCCCCCGGTTTCAGGGAAAAGACTTCCCCGCGACGCAGCCCGGCCATGAACATGGATGCCGCTACGGCCAGCTCCATTACGTCATTGAGAACCCCGGGACCGAACAGGGAGACCACTTCATCCTCAGTAAGGGCGTCCCGGTCAACTTTACGAGTGTTTTTTGGGGGCTCCACATCCCTGAAGGGATTATGCCATTTCTGATGCTGCCGCTGGTACTCTTTGAACGCCATCCGGAGAAATTTTATCACCTTCTCAAAGGTTTCCGTCCCGGCCATTTTATAGGCAAGATCCTTCCTGACCATCTTTTTATTGGCAAGACGGCTGATATATTCCAGGGCATCGGCCTCTTCGGTCTCCTGCATCAAGAGCTTGCTGATAGGGTCATCCTTGACCCACACCCTGTACAGGCACTCATAGCGGATAATGGTATTGATGGAATAAGGCCGGTTTTCGGCAACTATCCGGGCCCCCCGGGGATTCCCGGCTATCTTGGTGAACTTTTCCATCCAGACGCCTACGGTAATCCGGTCTGTGGCAACCCGGACCGGTTCCTCAGCTTTTTTTTTCAGGTATTCAATGAGGGCGAAAGCGCCGGCCTCCGCGAAAGACTGGCTTTTGGGGTCTCTGTATTGAGCGAGGGCAAGCGGAAGGTTCTGAAAGCTCTTTCGCTGCCATTCGGCGCATATACGGACAGGCACCCCAGATGATGGATTTATAGTGAGAATAAAAGTTTTTACTTTTTTTCTTCGCTGGACGACGAACGGGCTTTGCGGTCTGGACATGGCTTTTCCCCTGGTTGAGAATAATAGCTGCACAATAAATGCACAGTGCCATGCGATTCGTCATTCTTAACTGCATCAAAAGAAAGGTTAACTCCTTATAATACAAGGAGTTACCCCTCTACAGAACCTTGAGCTGCACACGATTCGAACGTGTGACCCACGCCTTAAAAGGGCGTTGCTCTACCTACTGAGCTAGCAGCCCGAAAAGTATGGTTACTTTACCTGAATAAACCGGTAAAAGTCAAGACGTAAGTTCTGCTATCGCGTCGAAATGAGTATCTACCGGCTCCAGGGGCTCCTGTATCCGGCAGCGGATAACGGTTCCCGGCGGCGGCTCCTGTCCTTTCGGCAGCGGGATTCTCAGTTTAAGGTAGTTTTCCGAAAGTGCGGCGGATGCGGCGCCCCCGCGGCTGCTTTCGACAATGGCTTCCACGGTTTTACCGGCCCAGCGGCTGATGTAGGCGGCCTTTCCCTGCCGGGCCGCGTTTATAAGGGATTCCACCCGGCTTACCGCTTCCCGTTCGGGGACGTTGTCCTGAAAATTCCAGGCTTCGGTACCGGGACGCCGGGAATAGGGGAAGGCATGAATCCAGGCAAAGCCGGTGCGGCGGCAGAGCTCATAGGTCTTGGCAAACTCGCCGGGGGTTTCGCCGGGAAAGCCCGCGATGATATCGCAAGCCAGGAAGGGGTCCTCCCGCAATGATCGCAGGCGGCGGACAGCGGTTTCAACCTCCTCCGGGCCATAGTTCCGGCGCATCCGATCCAGGATTAGGGAGCTGCCGGACTGGACCGACAGGTGGAAATGGGGGCGGACGCGTTTATTGGTCAGGACCTGAAGGAGAGATTCGGTCATGCCGTCCGGCTCGAGGGAAGAAAGGCGCAGGGCTATGGTCCGGGTATTTGCCAGGAGGTATTCCAGAACGTTCCCCAGATCCAGGGCAGCCGATTGGTACTGGTTAAGGTTTACCCCGGTGAGCACCGCTTCCCCATGGCCGGCTGCTTCCAGCTCCCGCAACCGGGATAACAAGGTTGGCGCATCCAGGCTTAGACTTGGCCCGCGGGCAAGCGTTACCCGGCAATAGGAACAGGCCCGATCACAGCCGTCCTGGATTTTTAGAAAAGGCCGGGAATGGAAAGAAAAATCCTTTACGTTAAAACGGAATGGGTCCGAAATAGCGCCGGGTACCGTTTCCGGCGCCGTGATATACCTTTCCAGGACTTGGGACAAAGCCGCCGGATTAAACTTTCCGCGAAAAAGCCGGGGCAAATCCAGGAGCAGTGTTTTACGCCCGCCGGTAAGCACAAAGAGGCGGCGGAATTGTTCACCCTCATCGAGGGCGGCAATATTCCCGGCTTCCATTTGGGCATAGCAGCCGGTGACGATGACACAGGAAAGAGGGTTATCCTTTAAGGCTTTACGGATGAGCCGCCGGGCCTTTTGTTCCGATTTTGAGGTAACCGTGCAGGTGTTGATCACCAGTATGTCTGCGGTATCGCCGGCATTGACGGAAAACCCTTCCCGGCTAAAGGCTTCGGCGATAGATTCACCTTCGATTTGGTTTAATTTGCAGCCCAGGGTTTGAATAGAGACAGATACCATGGATTCAGCGAATAACCATGGCCTGACGGGTACGGTCCAGGCCGCGCCGGGCGTCGAAGTATTGGGCATTGAGGGCGAGGGCTCTCTGATAAGCGCGGACCGCCTCCTGAAGGTCCCCTGCATTTTCCCGGGCATAGGCAAGCCGGGTCCACCACGCGGCGTTTCCCGGTACATAGTGAACCGCCGTTGACAGGGCAATATCCGCGTGCCGGAAACGGCCCAACCGGATATAAATCTCCCCTATAAAATAATAGACCATATCGATACGCCCCCCCTCGGGGGCAAGGTTCACATACTCCTGAAAAAATTGGAGGCTTTCCTGGTTTCGCCCTTGGTAATAGCTGATTTCCCCCAGTATCTCGACAATTCTGGGATCGTAACGGCTTAGATTCAGGCCCTGCCGGGCGTAATTCAGGGCTTCTTCGTACCGGCCCAGGCTGATGAGACTCCAGCAGAGTACCACATGGGACTCCAGATTGTTCGGATTCACCAATAATTCGTCTTTACAGATCGCAACGGCGGACTCATAATTGCGGTTCCGGTATTCAACAAGAGCATCCGGTTGATCCTGGGCAGCCGCGTACCACAACGGAAAAAAGAGAAACAGAAATGCCCTGCCGCGGAAAAAAAAGCCCTTCTTCATCGGCCTATTCCGTATTATTATTAATCCGTCTTTCCATGGTACACCGTCCGTTAAATACACAACCGGTATCCATAAAAATATTCGGGGCGGTAACATTTCCTATCAACTTTCCGGTAACCGATATTTCCACTTTTTCCGCGGCAGTCACATTGCCCTTTACGGAACCGCGGATCACCACCTTTGACGCGTTGATGTTCGCCTCCACCACGGCGCCCTCATCAACCACCAGAACCCCCCGCGCTTCTATCTCTCCGGAGAGCCTTCCCCGGATTAAAAAGGATTTTTCAAAATTGAGGATACCGGAAAAATCGATATCCTCGGACAAAACGGTATCAAAATCTTCATCTTCCAGTATATCGTTGTGAACGTCGGTCATTAACAAACTCCAGTATTTAATAATTAACGGGGGATTGCTTAAGCGTCAATAGGGCAGCGCATGATACAAAACCCTGTTGGCGCAGGCCTCCGGCCTGACGGAACAAGCCCTAATAACCGTGGACGCCCCAAAACGTGCCGCCGGCGCTGCCCTCATAGGCGGCGCGGCTGGTACACGCCCCCTATTCCTGCAGGTTGGAATAGGCTATCCTGCCGACACCCCCGCCCGCGATAAACCTCTTGCCGCCGTAGGCTATACCGTAGACCGGCCAGCCGCCGCTATTGGTTTTAAACGGGTTATTATCAACAACTATCTTCGTCCATGTTACGCCGTCGACGGAAGAGGCAAAATCGCTATACCCCCCCGGCCACGACAAACTTCTTGCCGTCGTAGGCTATGTTGCTCGTGACTTCAAACGGGCAATCCTTGACCTCTTTCCATGTTACGCCGTCGGTGGAATAGGTAATCATGGGGCTTAACCCAGTCTGGCTATCGTAGTGCTCCCCGGCCGCGACAAACTTCCCGTTGGCGTAGGTTATATCTCTGGGGTGGGTACCCGGGTAATTATCAAGCTGCGTCCACGTTTCGCCGTTATCAGAGGAATAGGCTGCACTAAAAAACCCGGCCATGACATACGTCCCGCCGCCGTAGGCTATGTAGGAGTAAATGTCGCTGGGGACAGGCTTCTCCGTCCATGTTTCGCCGTTGTCTGAATAGGCAATTATGGATCTACTGCTGCCTCTGGTCCCAGTTGTGCCCGACCACGACAAATTTCCCGTTACAGTAGGCCATACCATCGGGAGTTTCAATCGGAAAATTATCACCCGGCTTCCATGTTGCGCCTTTATCATCAGAGAAATAGACCTGCGAGGTCATTTGGGTGGGGGCCGCAACAAACTTCCCGTTGCCGTAGGCTACCTTGAAGTAAGGAGCAGGATCGACGAACTCCACAGTATCGATCGTCGTCCACGTTTCGCCGTTATCAGAAGAATAGGCTATCCTGTTGTTTCCCAAACCAGCGGCAAAGTTTCCGTCGCCGTATGCTATGCTCCTGATGGCATTTTTATTAATCGCGGAACTAGTAACCAACGTCCATGTCAGCGCCCCGCCTCCGCCGTTCCCGTTGTGGAGGCCGAGCCGCCGTCAGGCGGCGAAGC
>JAITBO010000288.1 GCA_031283505.1 Treponema sp.
AGGTGTCCTGATCTACAGCGTGTCCGGCGCCGATGTTTCAGATTTCGTCGCTTCCAAGATCGATATTTCCTCAGCCATCAGAAAACGGCTTGAAGTGATCATCGGGTGGATTGGCGACGGGATACGGACCGGGGAGAGCATTGAGTAAAGATAACGTAATAGTTTGTCAAGACTAAATGTACCAATATATCAATTACCGCAAAGCATATAGATAAGGAAAAATTTTTATTCTAATATCGTTTTGTGACTAAACCAGGCAGTTTAAGAAGAAAAACCACGGAGATACACGGGGTTTTGGGTTACAAATCTTAATTTTTTCTTTATTTCTCCGTGAAACTCCAGGAAACCGGAGGTTCCGGTCCTCCGTGATTAAATTTCTTTCTTTCTATAATTGCCCAATCATGTGGTTTAGTGTAGACAGCCTCCTAGTATCCCGACACTATTTAAACTGCGGGTAAAGGCGTTTTATGCGAGCGTAGGCAGTTGTAAAACGCTAGTTGGGCTTACACGCTTCCCGGTTCCATGCCCTTCCCTCTTCCGCTCGATACAGGGTATCCGCTGTGATAGCCCCTGCTTGTTTATCACATTCAGTTCCATCTCCGCCATATTCAGTCAACCTCCGCCATTTCAGTCAACTACCGTGTTGGGGCGTATAAAGTCCTCATCTACCAGCTTTTTAACCTGTTCCACCCAGTCTTTTCGGGTCCGCTGTTCAGTGATTTCAGCCTTCCTCCATCCTTCCAGAGGATCCACAAACATGAATATGTCCCAGGTCCCGTTCCGCACATATTCCGTGTCAAAATACTCCGCTTGTCCCGGCATTACCGGTAACGGAATCCTCGTTTCCCCTATCATCTGTTTCGGACACTTATCCATGCAAACCAACGGACGTTTTTCGTCCCCTTCCCGGGATACATCACGGACATCTTCCCTACAGGCTACGAACTCAGCGTTCGCTTCAGTGGGATACACCATTCCCGGCTTTGCCGGGGTTTAAAGTGAGTTTTTTTAATGTCCGCCGGATGGTTTCCCGAGATACCGTCTTGGCGTCGGTATAGTCAACGGTCACCCAGGTGTCCTCCAATAATTGTAACGACCACCGGGCACGACCCTCCGGCGGCAGTCCGCACGCCAGTGTGATAAGCCGAGCCTCGTCTTCTCCGGTAAGAGCACGGGGCCGGTGCCCACGGGGCTTTCCTTCCAGGGTTGTCTCCAACCCCTCCTCCACATACCGTTGCCGCAGATAGGCTATCCCACGGACACCCTTGCCGGTCCGCTCCGCTATTATTTCATCGGTATATCCTTCATGGGCAAGGAGCAGCGCCTGGGCCCGTTTGCGTTTTTGGGCCCCGTGTTTCCCTTTGTTGATGATGTCACCAAGGAGCTTTTCCTCATCCCCGATCAGCGTTACCAGATATTTTTTCTGTGACATAGTTTCCCTCCCTATTGGTTTCTATGTCCTTCAGTGTAAATTATTTCACCGGCAATTACAATAATGTCGGGATACCAGGAGGTTGGCAAGGCTAAAAAACCGGATATAAACCATGAAGTTTTATCCGGGCATCTTCTGTCGTAAATTGCCACCTGAGCCGTAGGCTCTTGGAAAACCCGGTCAAACCCGGTTTTCTCCAGTAAATCCAAGGAAGCTGTTCCAAAAACTGAAGTTTTGGAACAGCTTCATCTTACTATCTGTTGCTTCGCGGTCAAGCTGCCATGCCCTCCAGTCCATAGCGTTTTTTATAGACCCGCTTATTCCGGGTTTTGTGGGAGATGTGTGCATTGACCAGTCTTCCGTTCAGGTGGAGGCGTCTGGTCTTCCCCTCGCCGTAAAGATACCGATGGCGTACTTCCGGTTGAATCCGGTAACGGTGGTAAACCCGGTAAGGAGTGGTCCGGTTAGGCCTCCATGGTCAGGTTTTTTACATGGGGCACTGCGTTCCATTGACAGTGAAGACGGAATACGTTACAGTGTTTTAAACTGGTTTGTAGCGGAGACCGCATAGCGGTTGCCTGTTACTGACAGCGCGAGAGTGGTGAAATTGGTAGACACGCCAGACTTAGGATCTGGTGCCCCAGGCATAAGGGTTCAAGTCCCTTCTCTCGCATAAGAGAAGGAGAGGGGATGTAAAAAGCGGTCATTCTCTTGCGTGTAATATGCGGGAATAGCTCAGTGGTAGAGCGCGACCTTGCCAAGGTCGATGTCGCGGGTCCGACTCCCGTTTCCCGCTTAAGGCTAAAAAAACATTTATAGAATTATTAAAGAGGAAACAAGTGACCGTAACCAAAGAAATCAAGCAGCTCGAACATTCGGAGTTGCAGCTTACCCTTACCATCGGCAAGGACGATGTCCGGTCCGAATACGATGCTCTCATCGCCAAATACGGTAAAACCCTTCAAATTCCCGGTTTCAGGAAGGGGAAGATCCCCAGGGAGGTTCTGATCAGGAAATTCGGCGAGGCTTTTAAGGGAGAAACCTTGGGAAATGTCATTGAAAAGGCAATCGCCTCGGTTTTTGAAGACGAATCCTTTCCGAAAGAGAACCGGCCCCTCCCCTACTCCACCCCTCAGCTCAAGGACGAGGACTTGAAACTGGATCCGGACAAGGACCTGACCTTCGCCGTAACTTACGATGTTTTGCCCCAGATCACGATAGGCCCCTGGAAAGGCATTGAGATCGAAGTTCCGGACGCGGAGGTCTCTGACGAAGACCTGGACCGGGAACTTGAGGCTATAAGGGAGCGGAACGCCATAGTTCTGGATAAAGATGACGGCGCGGAAGCCCTTAAAGGCGATGTGGTTACCGTGAATTATGCGGAAATCTCCGATGCGGGAGAGGTGGTTCCGGATACGGAGCGGCAGGATTTTGTGTTTACCCTGGGGACGGGGTACAATGTCTTCAGGTTTGATGACGAAGTGGCGGGAATGAAGAAGGAAGAGACCAAAGAAATAGAGAAGTCTTACCCGGAAGATTTTGAAGACAAGGACCTTGCCGGAAAAACCAAGAAGATACGGGTGACCCTTACGGCCCTAAAGGAGAAGAAGCTTCCGGATCTGGACGACGATCTGGCCCAGGATGTGGATGAAAAATTTACAACCTTGGAGGATCTTAAGAACAGTATCCGGGAAAGGCTCGTCAAAAATCTGGAAAAGAGGCTGAGGGAGATTACTGTGAGCAGGATCCTGGAAAAGATCATGAAGACCACGGCGGTGGACATTCCCGAATCCATGGTTCGGATTGAACTGGAAGGCCGGTGGCGGAACCTGGCCCGGCAACTCAAGGTTGCTCCCGAAGAATTGATGAAAAACATGGAGAAATCCAGCAGTGCCAAGGATTCCATCTTTGAGGGGTGGCGGCCTGATGTCCTCAAATCTCTTCAGAGCAGGTTCATCGTGGAAAGCCTCATAAAGGATCTGGGTATTGAGTCTCATGACGAAGAAGTAGAGAAAGAATTTGAAACCATAGCCGGGGAAACCGGTACGTCAATAGACGAAATAAGAAAATATTATGAATCCGATGAGATGAAGGGGTATCTTAAAGAAGAAATAAAAGAACGAAAATTTTTTGATCTTTTATTGTCGGAAAATACGATTAAGAAGGGGAACCATACAAAATACCTGGACCTGGTATCAAATAATGGTTAATTTATATACATGACTGAAAAAATGAATTCCCTTGTGCCGATTGTGGTTGAACAAACCGGAATTGGCGAACGTTCGTATGATATTTATTCCCGCCTCCTCAAAGATCGGATAGTCTTTTTGGACGGGGAGATCAATGATCTTGTTGCGGACCTTGTAGTGGCCCAAATCCTTTTTCTGGACGGGCAGGATACCGAAAAGGACATCAATCTCTATATTAACTCCCCCGGAGGGTCGGTAACCGCAGGATTGGCCATTTACGACACCATGCAGTACGTCAAATGCGATGTCCAGACTATCTGCCTGGGCCAGGCGGCCAGCATGGCGGCCTTGATCCTCACTGCGGGGACGGCGGGGAAACGGCTGGTACTGCCCTCTTCCAGGGTACTCATCCACCAGCCCTGGGGGGGCGCACAGGGGCAGGCTCGGGACATAGGCATACAGGCCAAGGAGATCCTCCGGCTTAAAAAGATGACCATTGATTATTTTGCCCTGCATACGAGGAAAGACACGGAAACTATCGCCAGGGACATGGAACGGGATTTCTATATGCCTGCCGCCGAAGCGGTCGCTTACGGCGTAGCGGATCAGGTGCTTACGAGGGAAAAACATGGCTAAACTGCGAAGCGGTTCTAGTGGACTGGAACGGTCCTGTTCTTTTTGTGGTAAAAGCGCCGATATGGCCAGGCGCCTTATAGCCGGGCCCAATGACGTATTTATCTGCGACGAATGTGTGGAAGTATGCCGGAAAATTTTGATGGAAGAAGAGCATGATCTTTCCACCCAGTTTACCGGCGACATTCCCACCCCCAAGGAAATCAAGGCGTATCTTGATATGTTTATCATAGGTCAGGAGGATGCGAAAAAAGCTTTGTCCGTGGCGGTGTACAACCATTACAAACGCATCGCCAATCCCGCCCGGGAACCGGACGATGTGGAGATAGAAAAATCCAATGTCCTCCTTGTGGGTCCCACGGGAACAGGAAAAACCCTTCTGGCCAAGACCCTGGCAAAGAAACTTAAAGTCCCCTTTGCCATCGTGGACGCTACTACCCTGACTGAGGCCGGCTATGTAGGCGAGGATGTGGAAAACATACTCCTTAAGCTCATCCAGAACGCGGGGAGCAATATTGCCGCAGCGGAACGGGGTATAGTCTACATCGACGAAATCGACAAGATAGCCCGGAAGGGCGAGAACATTTCCATCACCAGGGACGTTTCCGGCGAAGGAGTGCAGCAAGCCCTCCTTAAAATCATTGAAGGGACCATCGCTTCGGTACCGCCCCAGGGAGGGCGGAAGCACCCCAACCAGGAGATGCTCCGTATAGATACCACGAACATCCTCTTTATCTGCGGCGGCGCTTTTGTGGGCCTGGACAAGTTCATTGAAAAACGGGTGGTACAGCATCCCTTGGGCTTCGGTTCAGATATTCGGGACAACAAGAACCGGAACCTCAAAGAACTCTACGCTTCGCTCCACCCGGACGACCTCATCCACTTCGGCATGATCCCTGAATTCATAGGCCGTCTTCCTATCACTGTCTGCCTTGAAGAACTGAACCGGGACGACCTCAAGAGGATCATCACGGAGCCGAAAAACGCCATAGTCAAACAATATCAGGCTTCCCTGGCCATAGACGATGTTAAGCTGGAATTTACCGACGGGGCCATCGACGCTATCGCGGATACGGCGATCAAACAGAAAACCGGCGCCCGGGGACTGCGGGCCATCGTTGAACGGCTTATGACGGACATCATGTTTGAGATTCCGTCTATGGGAGGCGGGAAACGGGTGGTCATTACCCAGGACGTAGTAGAAAAATCCGAACCTCCTGAAATTCATTCAATTCAGAAGAGCGCATGAAACTCGGTTGGGTTTCAAAACTCTTTAGCGTCTCAAAAATCCCGGGGGATTCTTTGTTCCCGCCTTTTGTAAAAAACACCCCCCTAATTGAAGAACTGCCCCTGCTCCCCTTACGGGATATTGTTCTCTTTCCCCAGACGGTCATTCCTATGTTCATCACTTACAAGCAGGGGATTGCCGCAGTGGATGCGGCCCTGGCGCGGGGTGACTTTAGACTATTTGCTGTCTGCCTCAAGCCCACCGGTGAAGACGGACAGGCCCGCGACTTTGACAGGCCGGCCTTTTCAGGTAAAGCCGGCGGAGGGGCAAGAGGTTTTGCGGGCGGCGTCCCGGCGGCTGGGGAATATAGAAGCGGCGGAGTCCGGGTACGGAGCGCCTGGGACAAGGGTATTGACAATTCCGTCTTCTCCGGCGAAACCTTTCCGGCGGGGACGGTGGTCCGCATTGTCCAGCATCTGAAACTCCCTGACAACACCTACCGCGTGGTACTCCAGGGTGAATACCGGGCCGTCATTGTTTCCGTTGAAGAACAGCAAAACTGCCAAACTGTCAGAATCGAGCCCATAACCTGTACCGGTCCCGAAGGCATGGAAAATCCTGAAATTGCGGCCCTGGCCCGGGCGGTGCAGAGATCATTCGTTCAATACGCGGAATTTTCCAAAAAAGTAAGCACAGAAACACTGACGGCGGTAGAAAAGACCGAAAGCCTCGAACGGCTTGGGAATCTTATCGGAAACACTCTTTCTGTCAATCCTGAACGGAAAGCGGAACTTCTGCGCATAGGGGACACTGCGGAGCGGCTGGAAAAACTTCTTGAAATGCTGGAAATGGAAAACGAAATTTTCGGCATACAGAAAAACATCAGTGGAAAAGTCAAAAGCCGGATGGAAAAAAACCAGCGGGAGTACATTCTCCAGGAACAGCTCAAGGAAATCAACAAAGAACTGGGGGCATCCGCCGGAGAGGATGAATTCGCCGATCTGGAGAAAGCCGTAGCCGGAAGGAATCCCCCGGAAGAAATACTTCTCAAGGCCCGGAAGGAACTTGCGCGGCTCAGAAAACTTCAGCCTTTTTCTCCTGAAGCGGGAGTGCTCCGGGGCTATCTGGAATGGATAGCCGACCTCCCCTGGAGCGAATCCAGCGTGGATTCCGGGGACCTTGCCCTGGCGGAAAAGGTCCTCAACGAAGACCACTTCGATATGCGCAAGGCCAAGGAACGTATTCTGGAGTTCATCGCCGTCAGGGAACTTACCGCCCGGGACCGGGTGTCCGCCAGGATCAAGGGGCCTATCCTCTGTTTCGTGGGCCCTCCGGGAACGGGGAAAACCAGCCTGGGAAAGTCTGTGGCCCGCGCCCTGGGGCGGCGCTTCGTCAGGATTTCTCTTGGCGGTGTGCGGGACGAGGCTGAGATACGGGGGCACCGGAAAACCTATGTGGGGGCCCTGCCGGGGAAGATCATCCAGTCCATGCGCAAGGCCGGGACGATAAACCCGGTGTTCCTGCTGGACGAAATAGACAAACTTTCAAGCGATTTCCGGGGGGACCCGGCTTCGGCCCTTCTTGAGGTTCTGGATCCGGAACAGAATTCGACTTTTACCGATCACTACATG
>JAITBO010000376.1 GCA_031283505.1 Treponema sp.
TGGAGGGGGTGAGCAGCGCGACAGTTAATTTTTCCGTGCAGAAACTTACCATCGAGGCGAAAAACTCAGGGCAATGGGACGACATTATGGCCCGCGCCCACGGAATCATCAAACGGCTCGAACCCGCTATCGAACTGCGCGATACGGCTCTTTTCCCGGACCGGGAAGCGGTAAAGGGCAAAGCGGATTCTATTCCGGTAAGTACATGGCTCCGCAGGATAAGCCTTATCTTCGGTATGGCCCTCTTTGTCGCGGGCATGGTCTTTGAGTATGTTCCGTCCCTTACCCTGCCGTCCTTCATGCGGATTATCATCTTTCTGACAAGCTATCTTCTGGTGGGCGGAGAGGTACTTGTCAAGGCAATCAAAAATATTACCAAAGGTGAAATTTTTGACGAGAATTTTTTGATGGGTATCGCCACCATCGGGGCCTTTGCCATCGGCGAATACCCCGAAGGCGCGGCGGTGATGATCTTCTACCGGGTCGGCGAAGCCTTTCAGGATTACGCGGTGGGCCGTTCCCGCAAATCCATATCGGCCCTTATGGACATCCGGCCCGATTACGCCAACCTGAAAACCGCCGCGGGCCTCAAACGGGTATCCCCGGAAACGGTACAAATCGGGGACATGATCGTGGTAAAGCCCGGTGAAAAGATCCCCCTGGACGGCGTGGTGGCGGAGGGCTTTTCCGCCTTGGACACTTCGGCCCTCACAGGCGAATCCCTGCCGAGGGATGTGGAGAAGGGCAGCGCCGTTCTATCAGGCTCGATTAACAAAAGCGGCCTCCTTACTATCGAGGTAAGCAAAGTCTTTGGGGAGTCCACGGTCTCCAAAATTCTCAACCTGGTGCAAAACGCGGGGAGCAAAAAATCTGTTACCGAAAACTTCATCACCAAATTCTCCCGGTACTACACTCCCGTGGTGGTGTTCTTCGCCGTAGCGTTGGCGTTTTTTCCGCCCCTCTTAATCCCCGGCGCGGCCTTTGCCGAATGGATCAACCGGGCGCTGGTCTTCCTCGTGGTATCCTGCCCCTGCGCCCTGGTGATCTCCATACCTTTGAGTTTTTTCGGCGGCATCGGCGGCGCTTCCCGTAACGGTATCCTCGTAAAGGGGAGCAACTACCTTGAAGCCCTTACCAAAGTGGACACCGTGGTCTTTGACAAGACCGGAACCCTGACCAAAGGGGTGTTCAGCGTAACAAAGATCCTCCCGGCAGGGGGCCTTCCAGAGGAAAGACTGCTCTACTACGCCGCCCACGCGGAAGCGCACTCCAGCCACCCCATAGCCCTTTCAATCAGAACCGCTTATAGCGGCGCTTACCGGAAGGAACTTGAGGCCGGAGCCATAGGCTCGTATGAGGAAATCGCGGGCAAGGGGGTTTCCGCCCGTGTCGGAGAAGACGCGGTGTTGGCGGGAAACGTCAAACTTCTTGAAACCGCCAAAATTACGGTTCCTCCGGCGGAGGAACCGGGCACCGTGGTGTACTTGGCGGTGAACAATGCCTACGCCGGATACATCGTTATTTCCGATGAACTGAAAGCCGACAGCAGACAGGCGGTGGATGATCTGCGGAATATTGGGGTAAAACAGATTGCCATGCTCACCGGAGACAGCAAGGCCGTAGGCGAAAGCATAGCGAAACAGATCGGCCTTGATACGGTGTATGCGGAACTCCTGCCCCACCAAAAGGTAGAATACCTTGAAGCCCTGGAACAGCAAAAATCCGGTTCCGGTAAACTGGTTTTTGTCGGAGACGGCATCAACGATGCGCCGGTGCTAGCCCGCGCCGATGTGGGTATTGCTATGGGGGGCGTTGGCTCCGATGCGGCCATCGAGGCCGCGGACATAGTGCTGATGACCGACGAACCCTCAAAAATCACCAGTGCCATCCGCATTGCCCGGAAAACCCGGAACATCGTCTGGCAGAACATCATTTTTGCCCTGGCCGTCAAGGGCGTTATCCTGGTCATGGGCGCTTTGGGCATAGCCACCATGTGGGAAGCGGTATTCGGGGATGTGGGCGTGGCCCTTATTGCGGTTCTTAACGCCATGCGGGTGATGAAAACGGCAAGAGTTAGGTGAAAAAAACAAAAAAAGCCTTGACTATATTTTATAGCTGATATAATATATAGTTATGGCATTGGACAAAAGAAGGATGCTTACCGAAAAGTTCTATAAGGTTATCAATGCGACGGCCCAGGAGATGAAAACCGCACGGGACTACGGTAACGGCATGAAACTCCATCATTCGGAGGTACACGCACTGGAAGCCATCAATAACCACGAAGGGGCTAACATCAGCGAGCTTGCCGGACACATGGCCGTAACCATCGGCGCGGTTTGGCAGGTTGCCAGAAAATTGAAGGCCAAAAGGTTGATTGAGAGCTACCGGCTGAAAGATAACAAAAAAGAGGTCTATTTTCGCCTGACCGGTTCAGGCCGTATTGCCCTTGAAGGGCACAACCAGTATCACGAGACGCTTAATGCCGAGTGGTTTCATTTTATTGACCGGCTTACTGAAAGCCAGACAAGGGTTATTGCGGATTTTCTCGATGAAATTGTGAAGTCCGTGGGGGGCGCCGTATGATTTAATTGTCCGGGGACATTTTTTTCGGCATATTTTATAGCAAATATAAAATATCGACAGAATTTTTGGGTATTCATGGAGAAACTATGACACAAGCGCTCGAAGACTACTTGAAAACAATCGGACTTCTCGCCGACAGGGGGGAAGTCCGAATTACGGATCTCGCTGTCCGACTTGGGGTGTCTAAACCGTCCGCTCTTACCGCGGTCAGGTCATTGGAAGAACAGGGTTT
>JAITBO010000080.1 GCA_031283505.1 Treponema sp.
TATGGCGGATAAATTTTAGAAAAACAATGTCCGACTTAGATATTATGGCTGTTCTTCTTTTGTGTATTTTTTATTTCGGATATTTTACAAAAAATCCAAAGCAAATTGCACATAACAGGACTGTTAATGTTTTGCCAGCCGTCAAAGTGCCATATACTACCGGAACGTTGACTGAAAATAGTCTTAATAATATTCCGGGCATTCCAATCAGGAGGTTGATATGTCTGAATTAAAATCGCGTGATTCCTGGGGAAGCAGGTGGGGATTCATCCTTGCCTGCGTGGGTTCCGCTGTTGGTATGGGGAACATCTGGCTTTTTCCGTATCGTGTAGGGTAGTTCGGCGGAGCGGCGTTTATAATAGCCTATATTATTTGCGTCGCGCTTATCGGCTTTATAGGTATTATAGAGGAGGTATCTTTCGGACGCGCCGCCGGATCTGGACCGGTCGGTGCATTCGGATTTGCCCTGGAAAAAAAGGCCGCCGGAAAACCGGGGAAATTCTGGGACTTATCCCTACGATCGGTTCTCTGGGCATAGCCATCGGTTATTCGGTTGTAGTCGGCTGGATTCTGCGTTACTTGGCGGGCGCTATTACCGGTTCGGCTGTTATTTCCGAAAATTCCGGAGCGTATTTTGGCGCTCTGGCCTCCCATTTCGGCAGCGTCCCTTGGCATCTCGCTGGTCTTGTCATCACTTTTGCCATCATGATCGCCGGCATTTCGGCGGGTATCGAAAAGGTAAACAAAGTAATGATGCCCCTCTTTTTCCTGCTGTTTGTTGTGCTTGCTGTCCGGGCGTTTTTCCTGCCCGGTTCTGCCGAAGGATACAAGTACCTATTCGTACCCCGGTGGAATGCCCTTGCCGATCCCCGCACCTGAGTATTTGCCCTGGGCCAGGCGTTTTTTTCCCTGTCTTTTGGCGGTTCCGGTACGCTGGTGTACGGCTCCTACTGGTAATCATTCCTTCGGTGTATGCCCTGCTTGGTGCGGAATCTGTCAGCGTGGGCCCACCCCTGATGTTCATTACTATGGTGGAAGTATTCAAGAATATGCCCGCCGGAAGATTCTTCATGTTCATCTTCTTTACGGCGGTTTTGTTCGCAGCCCTTACGTCCCTGGTGAACCTTTTCGAGAGTTCCATTGAAGCCTTGCAGAACAAATTTAAATTCTCCCGGATCAAAGCGGTCATAACGATTACCGTAATCGCTATAGCGGTTGGCGTATGCATTGAAGGTGTTGTGGGCGAATGGGTGGACGTAGTATCCATTTATGTGAACCCCCTGGGGGCGATCATAGCAGCCTTTCTGTTCTTCCTGGCGCTGGGTTCCACCTTTGCCAGGGAGCAAATACAACTGGGCCGGAAAAAAACCGCCGACAATTGGATCAAGCCAATGGGTATTTTTTTCTGCATCATAACCGTGCTGGTCTACATCCTGGGAATATTCTTCGGCGGTATCGGCTGACCATTCCGCAACGGCATACCTCTCAGTAACTCATGTTAGGCAGGAAGAATAATATGAATCACTAACCACACCGGACTTGGGTGGTCCGCAGCAACACAAACTTTTGAGGTTAAATCTATAGGTTGTTCGTGAAGTTGCGGACCACCGGCCCGATGAGGTTCGTGGTTAAATTTCTTCTGGAGTTTGCGGGTTTATATTGGCTAAAGAACAGTTCCTAATCCCCCCAAAGTCCCCGTTTTTCCCCTCTGGCTTCCTGCTCCAGGACGCGGAATTCGTCCATAAACTGAAAGGCGAAGCGGGTATAGGCGTAGGCGTAACCTTCCCGGATCAGGAGGGCGTTGAAACATTCGCCGTTGCCTAAATAAATATAGGCCAGAAGGCGTCCGTAATGGTCCCGGAGATCCCAGTCAAAGGCAAGGTATACCTGCCTGTTCAAAATTTGAGCCCTGGTAAAGTCGCTGGCCTCCTTGCCGAAGCGTTCCACCGGCCGGTTGGGATGTACGGTTTCCGGGGTGTCTACTCCGATGAGCCGTATAGTCTCTATCACCCCTAATTCCGCCGGAATCGCCGCCCCATTTGAGGCGATGCGTACCCGCACCGTATCCCCGTCCACATGGTCTACCACTTCTGCCCGTATCATCAGGCTGAGGTCTGCGGCGGTGTAACTCTTAAGACCCTCGTCCCCGCTCCCCGGATCGGTTGCCCGGTTTACCCGGTACAGGGACGGACCGGCTGTTTCCGGGGCCTCCGGCGCGTCTTCGCGGCTAAGAATAGGGGGCTTGCAAATAGAACAGGGTTCGTATTCCGACCGGACCGCATCGGCCAGAGTTACGGCGATTCTGGACCTCCTGAGGGCGCTGCAATCTTCCCTATGGTAGCTTCCCCCGGAGTTGGTCACGTAAACAGTGGTTTTTTCTCCGGCTGCGGCGCTTTCGGCATAAACGGTCCGCCTTACAGTCGGGATAACCGTTGCCGCAAAAACAAGTACAATAATGATGAGAAGATGCGGTTTATTTTTAATATCCATGACTTATCCCCTGCATATAGTATATAATAAAAATTATAACGCGATAGTATGGCAGCTTTGGAGTCCGCGCAAGAATAATATGGCTATTCGGTCACGGTATTTTTGTGCGGGTCCCTGGAGGAGTACCGGAATGAACACAGACCCAAGCGGGCGTTTTTGTATCGCCTTTAGAAATACCGGGTTCCGGCATATATGATGGATGTTTCAGGCGTCCGCCGGGCGCGGCTGATAAAAATCGCTTCTCTTATTGCCCTTTTCGGTAACCTTGCCCTGGCGGTATTGAAAATCGTGCTGGGGGTACAGTCAGGGAGCCGTGCGGTGGTAGGCGATGGAATAGATTCATCGGTGGATGTCCTTATCTCCATAGTTTCCCTCCTGGTGGCTATGGTGATTTCCCGGCCCGCCGACAAGGAACATCCCTGGGGCCATGGCCGGGCGGAAACCGTGGCTACCGCTTTGCTTGCTTTCTTCCTCTTTTTTGCGGGCGCCCAACTCATCCTGAATTCTGGCCGGGACCTCATTTTCCGTACAACCAGGGAGGTCCCCGCCCCGGCGGCTCTAATCGCCGTCATTGTTTCCATCCTGGGTAAGCTCGTCCTTGCCCGGATTCAATACCTTTTCGGGAAGAAGACCGGTTCCGTCATGCTCAAGGCCAATGCCAAGAACATGGCCGCCGACGTGGCTATTTCCGCCGCAGTTCTTTTGGGTCTGGGAATATCTATGATTCTGGGAATAGGCGTTATTGATTCGGCTGCCGCAATTTTGGTGGGGCTGTGGATCATCAAGGCGGCGGTGAGTATTTTCATAGAAGCCAACATGGAACTCATGGACGGAAATACCGGCGCGGAATCCTACCAGTCGGTCTTTAACGCGGTTCATTCGGTGACCGGCGCGGGTAATCCTCATCGTACCAGAATGCGGCGCATAGCCGGACTCTGGGACATAGACATAGATATAGAAGTGGACCCCAAGCTTACGGTTTGGGATGCCCACATCATCGCCAGCCAGGTAGAAAGGGCAATCAAGGACCGGGTAGAAGGGGTCTACGACATCATGGTCCATGTGGAACCCCTGGGGGATTCCGTGGGACAGAAAAATGAAGGCTACGGCCTCAGCGAAAAGCGCCTTAACGAAAACGGAAATCCCAACAATAAACTCTAGGAAACAGGGTTATCAGGGGCTTGTTTACCGGCAGCCTTCTTTTCAATATTGTAGTTTTTTCGATTTCATAGTATCATAAAACCATGGCTCAACGAGTGGATTTGTATGCGATTTTAATGTCTTATGCCAATAAACGCCATTCTCCGTATGTTGATATTAATCTTTTCCTTGCTTTTCTTGAAAAATATGCAATCCGTGTTTCCCGGGAACATCCGGAATGGAAAAAATGGACCTCCGATACGGCGGTAAAATTCTACAGTGAATTATCCCCTTTGATTGAAGCCAAAAAATGTGAAGTAACGGATAGCAGCGGGAGCATCCTGATGCTTGATTTTTATGCGGAACTTATCAATCCCATTTACAAAGACATGGAGAAAAATGTGGACATTCCCTTTCCGGACGAAAAATCTTTGGGGATAGTCCTGCCGGACGATGAATGCCAGATCGTCAACATTAAAGAAGACATGGCCAGGTTTATGCAAAAATCATCGGCTCTGGTAATGCCGGTTATCAAAATTATTTTTCCCGATGATATTCCCCCGGCGCTGGTTCCGGCGGATGTTATCCCCAGGCCCCTCATGGATGCGTCTCTCCTGAAACTCCGTAATTTTTTGCGTACCCAAAACAACAAGGTTTTTTTCCAGCGCCGGCTCCTGCCGCAGATGCATGGCAGAGAGAGTTTTCTCAGGGATGCAATAAATATGCTGGAAATACGTCCGCTGGACTGTATTCTGCAAATCCAAAACGCTGCGGAATTCACCAGTTTTTTTTGGGCTTCTTTCTGTTCCGCCGTAAAAAATGAATTGAAAAAAAAGAAAGAGTTTTTGTCGATTGATATAGCCGCGTTTCAGGCGGTTCATATAATCGAGGCTTTTTCCGCAATATTCAAGGAAACGGTAACAAAAAGAAAGGAACGGGATCAGGCGCTAAAAGCCCTGGAAGCCAACCTGGATAAGCCTCCCTACCTCTACACAATGGGGGATTTTTTTAAATTTACCGACAACTCGGGTAATCCCCTTTTGGGACAGTATTCGGAAGATGATCTGAAAAACTATCTCGACTCCAAAACAACCGCTGTCAATGCCGGGGAATTGGCGGATCTGCTCATTTACCGCAATAAAAAAGGCGAGCAGATATTTATCAACAAACAGAAAGTCTTTCCCTTATGCGCCCATTTATCAGGCAAAGCCCGCATTCAGATCCGCAAAGCCATAGGACACCGGTGGTCAGACATTCTGCGGAATTTCAGGAGCGAGCCTGCCATGGAAAAAGACGAAGAATTTAATCAGCTCCTCACAAAATATGCAGTCCAGTTTGTTCCCAGCCTCATGAGCATCTTGCATGATAAGAAGACATTCCTTGTTCAGTGCGAAATTGAACAACTCCAGGGAGGGGGCTCCCCTATGCCGCAGTTCTACTCCAGGGAAGGAAACCTGCTCCCAATGGGGACCCTGCTCAGGATCAACCGTAAAGACCTTTTGATCGATACACGGATACTGTTGCCCTTCTGGTATTCCATTCCGATACTGACATCCATACTTGCTTTTTTTAAGCGTCTGGGCTCAGACGGCAAAAAAAAGGCTGTCTCCGAAGAACCTTCCTATGCGCCGGAATCTTCCCGTTCCTCGGAAGAAAAAGTACAGGCACAGGCAATAAAAGCGGTAGCCAGCCACATCGTACAAACATTGTCGGTTGACGGCAAAACTCCCGACGCGGCTATGGCAGACCTTGAAAATAGCTGGCAAATCCTTGTGGATAAGGAAGCCAAAAAGCATCTTATAACGGATATAAAATCTTTGATACGGGATCGTCTGCGCCGAACCCTGCGGCTCAAGTTGAATCAAAAATTTACTGTAAAAATTATTGAAGATTTGGCAGTCTCTATCTATGTGGAAGTTCCCTCGCTGAAGCAATTAGGCGATGAGGATTCTATCACAACCTATATCAAACTATATATGGCAAAACTGCTGCTGGAAATCAAATTTTAACGCCTTCCGTAGCGCATCAGGTGTTTTCGGGAGGCCTGTGGACGGATTGCTGCATAAACGTTAAGTGTTTCCCGTTTTTTTTTAATTTTTTACCCCGCCATTGAAGCGCGGTACAGAACCGTTCCATATATAAGGCATTATGGGGCGGTGACTTGGCCGGATTCGTTGAATCGGGCCCCGGACCGTCCGTAACCGGCGGCGGCGCAGCTACCGGAATATGCGAAAATATGGAGGTATTCATGAACAATCTTAATACTATCCTTATCGAAGGAAACCTTGCCCGGGATCCATTACTACGTTTCACTTCCAAGAGAACGCCGGTCTGTATCCTTCGCCTTGCCTCAAGCCGTTACTACAAGCAGGATGCGGGCTTTGAAAAAGAAACCAGCTTTTTTGACGTAGAAACCTGGGCAAAGCTGGCCGAACATTGTTACAGCGCCGGACACAAGGGGCAAGGAATCCGGGTAATAGGCCGGCTGAAACAGGACTGCTGGAAAGGGAGGGATGGTAAAGCCTATTCCAGGGTGACCATTGTCGCCGAACATATCGCCTTTAAATCGGAATTTAACCGGGAGGCCGGATCTTCGTGGCAGCCCGATGTCCCAAATGCGGAAGAACCAGCCGAACAGGACGATGTGTCCGAACCGGATTATACGGAAACGGTAGTATTTTGACCGCCCGTGTTGGCGGTTTGCGGATGGACCATACCGAAAACAGAGGCGTTTATGAACAGTCTTAACAATATTCTTATCGAAGGAAACCTTACCCGGGATCCGTTGCTGCGTTACACCTCCAGGGGGACGCCGGTCTGTACCCTTCGGCTTGCATCAAACTGTTACTACAAACAAGATACAGACTTTAAAAAGGAAACCTGCTTCTTTGACGTGGAAGCCCGGGTGAAACTGGCTGAATATTGCTGTAATACCGGACACAGGGGCCAGGGAATCCGGGTGACAGGCCGACTGAAACAGGACCGCTGGAAAGGGAAGGATGGTAAATCCCATTCCAGGGTAACCATTGTCGCCGTACAGGTTGCCTTTAAACCGTATTTCAGCCGGAACGCCGGCATTTCCGGGTAGTTCGGCGCCCCTGCGGGGAAAGTAGAAAGAGCCTTTGAGCGGGATGATTCACCTGAACCGGATTATACGGATGTTCGGGATACCAGAGAGGCGGAAGCGCTAATATTTTGACGGCTTCAATATTGGGGATTTTTCATAACAGAAACTGTTCCGAAATTCATTTTTGGAACAGCTTTTTATGATGATTTTTGTCTGAATACGCCTGCTATACATATATTAGACTTGTTCGATAACCCGGTTGGTTGTCTCACAAGTCTTGCGGTTTTTCAGGCTAAAGCCTTGCAAAACCGCGTTTTTTAGCGGAAGTTGTTTAGAAACTTCAGTTTCTAA
>JAITBO010000103.1 GCA_031283505.1 Treponema sp.
CGAACCCTTACTTTTTAGTCCAAGCGTGTCACTCCCTTTTCGCTTGTCGCAATTAACGAGCCTTACAACAGTTCGATTAATCTGCTCATGGCGTATCATTTATGCTTGCGTTACCGGAATAGGGGTATCCGTTTACCGCGTTGTCCCCGCCGCTTAGCACCTGTCCGTTACCGGACACGCACCGGCGGGTAGCATTACCCCAAATGGAGGGGATAGACCGAAGGATATGTTTCTTTTGTTCACCTCCTTTGAAACTGAAGTTTCTGGGGTTCAGCCTGTACTGGAGCAAGGAAGGCGTCAGGATACGGGTACATGAAAAGCCGTTAAAACGGCTGGCGGAGCGGTTAAAGGCACTGACTAGCCGGAAACGAAGTGGGATCATGGAAGGGATACTGAGGGAACTGACCGTTCTGTTACAGGGGTGGTTGGGATACTACAGTATCGCCGATATAAAAACGTATCTGAAACGGATAAGCGAATGGATGAGGCGGTGGATACGGCAAATATATTGGAAACGCTGGAAACGGGTGCGGACGCGAAGTGTGAACCTGACGCGATTAGGGGTAGATCTGGAACAAGCCTTTCAATGGGCAAACACCCGGAAAGGCTACTGGCGGACAGCCGGGAGCGGGATACTGAGTACAACAATCACCAACCATTATTTGGAGGCCAAGGGATTTCCAAATCTGGTCAAGCGGTATGAAGAACTGCGGGCCAGAGCCCAAAGGCTTACGAGGCTGCACGCAACTCATTGAACCGCCGTGTACCGAACGGTACGCACGGTGGTGTGAGAGGACGGCTGCCCAACTAATGGGCAGCCTCCTACTCGATCGGATAGCCCGGTCGCCGCGCAGCGACGATGCGCCCATCTCCTAATGTAAAATGCGAAGACCTTATGGGCCTTACATATCCCTGAGAAAGGCGGCGTATCCCCGGTAGGTGGTGTAGAGATCTACCTTGCTGATGACCTCAAAGGGGGAATGCATGGAAAGCACGGGAATCCCGCAGTCCAGCACGTCCACTCCCAGGTTGGCTACGTACTTGGCGATGGTCCCGCCGCCGCCCTTATCGACTTTGCCCAGGTCGCCGTACTGCCACTGGACCTTGTTCCTGGTGAGAACAGCCTGCACCTTTCCGCAAAATTCGGCGTTGGCGTCGCTGCCTCCAACCTTCCCGCCGCTCCCGGTATACTTGGACAGGACTATACCTTTGCCGAAATAAGAGGCGGTCTTACGGTCATAGACCGAATCGAAGTTGGGATCGAAGGCCGGATTGACGTCCGCCGAAAGCATGGCGGAACGGCTCAGGGTCCGGCGCAACGCCATTTCGGAATAGGGGGCCTTCCCCTTTGAAAGAAGATAGGCGATAAAATTCTCAAAGAGCCGGGATTGGGCCCCGGTGTTCCCTGCGGAACCGGTCTCTTCTTTGTCCGTGAGAATGCAGACAAGGGTTTTTGGCGGGGGCATTTCCGAACCGACCAGTTCCAGGACTGCCCGCAACGCGGCGTAGGCGCAGGACTTGTCGTCATGACCGTAGGCCCCTATCATGCTCCGGTCAAACCCCAGGTCCCTGGCCTTAAAGGCGGGCACCAGTTCCAACTCCGCTCCGGCAAAGTCCTGCTCCACGATGCCGTACTGCTCGTGGAGCAGGTTAAGGATGTTGAGTTTGACCTTATCCTTGACCTTGTTGTCCCGGAAAGGCCGGGAACCGGCGAGGATATTGAGGTCCTCCCCAAGCACCGCTTCGGACACCTTCTTCTGCATCTGTTCCCTGGACAGGTGGGGCAAAAGGTCGGTGATCGTAAAGACCGGATCCTTTTCGTCTTCTCCCACGCTGATCCCGACCCTGGTCCCGTCTTCCCGAATCACTACCCCGTGGAGAGCCAGGGGTATGGCCGTCCACTGATAGTTCTTGATGCCCCCGTAATACTGGGTATCCAGGAGGGCGAATTCCGCCTCTTCGTACAGAGGATTGGTCTTGAGGTCTATGCGGGGGGAATCTACATGGGCGCCCAGGATGTTTACCCCTTCTTCCGGAGGGTTTTGCCCTATGACGGCGAAGACCAGGGACTTTCCCCGGTTGTTCTGATACACCTTCGCGCCGGGACCCAGAGGACCGCTTTCAGAAAGAATTTCCTCTATATCCCGAAAACCCGCACGGCTCAAGGCTTCCTGAGCTTCGGCGGTAAACTCCCGTTCCGTCTTTCCTCTGTCGAGAAACCCGGTATAGTCTTCCGCGAAACGGCGTATCTTTTCAGTATCTTCGGGACTCACCTCGTCCCAGCAATTTTTTTTATTGACGCAGAGCTTCTCCGCAAGCTGCTGCCCCGAAGTCTTCCCTTCATTCTCATCATCTGTACGCCCCACACTGTACTCCTTGTTTTAGTATTCACCCTCGCCGCTTTTGTGTTTTTTACGGTGTTTAGCGCTTGTACTTTAATGTCTCCAGGGTCGCGCTGCCCCTGGATACTTCGAACCAGAGTTCTTTCCCCGCTTTTTCCCGGAGAGCGCGGTAGAATCCCGCCAAATCCTGGATGGGTTCGCCGTTAAGGGCGGTAAGCCGGTCTTCCCGCTGGAGGCCGATGATAGACGCAGGGCTCTCGTTGATAACCTGGGCGGCAATAACACCCTGGGCATTTTTGTCCAGCTTGAGGCTGCTCCGTATGGAGTCGGTGATGGGTATCACATACACGCCCGGCCAGAGTTTTTTGTTTTCGGCGGCTACGGCTTCGCTGCGGACTTCTATGCGGACGGTGATTTCCTGCACCGCGCCGTCCCGGATGACTGTAAAGACCGCCCGCTCGCCGGATTTGATGTCCCCTACCGCCAGGGTTAGGGCGTTGCTCCCCCGCATCTCCCGACCGTTCAGATGGGTGATAAAGTCTCCGGGCTGTATCCCGCCCTTGTAGGCCGGGGAATCAATAAACACCTGGGAAGCCAGGGCGCCCCGTTTTCCCGTAAGCCCCAGGGCTTGGGCGCTTTCCCGGTCCGGATCCGAGAGGGACACCCCGAGCCAGCCGTAGCTTATCTCCCCGGAACTGATGAATTCGTCAATGGAACGCTTCGCGTTGTTAATGGGAATGGCGAAGCCTAAGCCTACGGAACCGCCGCCCGGATTGTTGCTGGCGATCCATGTATTGATCCCCACCACCTCGCCACGTATATTCACCAGGGCGCCCCCGGAATTTCCCTGATTGATGGAAGTATCGGTCTGGATAAAATCGTTGATATTACCCGCCGGCCCGCCGGTCCGGCCCAGGGCGCTCACTATGCCCATGGTAACCGTGGACATAAGGGCCAGGGGGTTCCCCACCGCGATAGCCCAGTCTCCTACCCTGATGGTGTCCGAATCGCCCAGGACCGCCAGGGGGTAAAAGTCGCCTGTTTTGAAGAATACCAGGGCCAGATCTTTGCGTTCGTCCTGCCCCACCAGTTCTGCGGGGTATTCCTTGCCTTCATTAGTAACCACCATTATTTCGTTCACATCCTGTACTACATGGTGGTTAGTCAGCACATAATAGACTCCCTTGTCCTGACGGACGATGATTCCGGAACCCAGGCCCTGAGAACGGTATTCCCGCTCCTGGCCCCTGTCGTCCGGTCCTCCTTCCCGGGGACCAAAGAAAAACTCCCAGGGAATGCCGTTAAAATTGGGAACCTGCTGCCGCCGTATGGACACGGTTTTAAGCTCTACCACCGACGGGAGTACCTTGTCCGCCACAGTCCGGAAAGTCGTCTGGAGGCTTTCCGCCACAGCCAGGGCATCCTTGGGGATGACCACGGGACTTTCCTCCGCTTTGGCGGTTTTTGCCTGGGGAGTGGAACAGGAAAAAGAGAGAAAGGCCAGGGAGAACCCAAAGATTGTCCCCATAAGCACTAAATTAAAGATAAAAAATTTTTTTGAGATGAAAAGTTTTTTCAATGAGAAACCTTCGGTAAAATTCATGAATTTACTCTCCTATACGTTATTCTTAATAAGTTTTTTAAGAAGCACTGTTTTTCAGCTCTTTTATATAATAATAAAATCTTTCACAATAAGTTACATCCTGTTGTAATTTTTGCCCCAGGAATATCCGTATAATCAACATACCTTGCCCTAGAGCTCCCCCACCGCAAGGCGGGCTCTCGGGTATGGACCTGCCTATGAATCCAGCTTGTCGGTGAGTATTTCCGTATGATCCTGAAAAATCGCCACCGTGTGTTCCCAATGGGCGGAAAGTTCGTCATCGGCGGTCACCACAGTCCAATCGTCTTCCAGTATCTCCACGTCCTCGGTCCCCAGGTTGATCATGGGCTCTATGGCGATGACCAGCCCTCCGGTCATCCGGGGATTGGGCCCGTGAGGGGTGTTGGGCACCGCCGGGTCCTCGTGGACCGCAAAACCTACCCCATGGCCGCAAAACTGATGGACTACCCCGTAACCATGGGGTTTCGCGTGGGATTCCACGGCCCGGGCTATCTGAAGCAGCCGGTCCCCGGCCTTGGCCGCCGCTATGCCCTTGTAGAGGCACTCGCGGGTCACCTGGTTGAGTTTGTGGGCAGTCTCGTTCACTCTGCCGGCTTCCACGGTCAGCGCCTGGTCGCTGATAAAGCCCCCCAACTCTATGCCGCAGTCCAGGGAAACCAGGTCCCCCTGGGCGATCTTCCGCCGGGACGGAATGCCGTGGATGACTTCGTTGTTGATGGAAATACAGAGAGCCCCCGGAAAGGGGCTGTCTTTGGGGCCGTACCCTAAAAAGGCCGGTTTTCCTCCGGCCTTTTTTATCCAGTTCCGGGCCCACCTGTCCAGTTCTATGGTTTCCACTCCGGGCTTTACCAGAGGGATGATTTCCCGGAACATGGCGCTCAAAACCTTACAGGACTCACGGATTCCGTCAATTTGCTTTTCGTTTTTCAATCGAAACATACATTCCCCTATACATTTAGTTTCCGTTTGAGCTGCACCACATTGGTCAGGGCCGGGTCCCGTTTCAAGGCTTCCCGGAAAACGGCTTCGGCGCCATTCCGCCGGTCCAGGCGCATCAGGGTTTCCGCCATGGAGCGCATCCACCGGGCCTCGTCTTTGGGAGGAAAGCCCAGTTCCAGAAGAATTTCCAGGCACTCCAGATAGGTTTCGCTGTCCACTACGGATTTGAGTTTAAGACGGACCAGTTCTTTCAGGGAATTTTCAAGTTCGGCGCTGAAATGCCGAAAGTAAGGCTGACGCCGCTCCTCCCGGATCAGGTCCACAAAGAGCATGAACGCCTCGTAGTAATATTCCCGTTTTTCAAGTTCCTCGGCCAGGATGTAGATGCAATCCATCCAGTCTTCCCGGTCCAGATACTTTTGCATCAGAAAATCCAGGCCGCCCTGGGCCCGCCATACCGCCAAAGCATCTTCTTCCTCAAGATGCAGGAGATCGAAAAACACAAGTTTCGCCTGGCTTGCCGGATCATCGGGATTTTCCCGCAGAAAGGTCCGGTAGTCAAAGCCCCCGGCCTTGACAAAACGGCGGTAGGCCCGGTCATATTCGTAACGCCGCTCCTCGTTGGAGAGAACCTCATAGGCGGTAAGGAGCTTCCGCATGGCCCCGGAATCGCCGCTTCCAGCAATGTCCGGATGGATCCGTTTGGCCTTTTCCCGGAAAGCCTGCTTAATATCCCGGGAACTTGCGTTGTCTTCTATACCGAGAAGGGAATAATAGTTTTCCATCGGCGAACCTACGCGCCAATCCGTTTGCCCAGAATTTCCGCGTGGGAGGCGTTCAGAATAATGTCGCTCCAGTTGACCACAATCCCCTCATGTTCCATAGCCCGCATGAGGTTGGCCATAGCCTTACCCGTAAAGGGACTGGTTTTTCTGAGGAAGGCCGCGCCCTTCTTTCCCACCAGACCGCTGCCGGAAGAGAGTATCTTCGGAAGGGCTTCGGGCATCCTGCCGCCGAAAAGGGAAACAGATTCGGCAACCGCCACGATGTATTCGTAACCCGGCAGCCTGAAACCGTCTTCGGTCCAGGCGTCAATCACGTCCGCCCGGTGTCCCATGGACTCCATCCCCTTGGCCAGGGCCTTTACATAATCGGGGACGCCCTTTCTTTGGGCGGGGATGCTGATAATCGCTATTCTCATGGTCATGCCTGCTTATAAATTTGATCAATCGAGGGCTCTTTCACCAGGAGGACGGAACATTTGGCGTTCACCATGATTTCCCGATGAGAGTTGGAGATGATGTCCCTGGCGCTCCGGTCCTTTTCCCAGCCTCCCAGGATTATCAAATCCGCCTTCCGCTCGTCTGCGGCTTGAAGGATCTCCGTATAGACCGCGCCCCGGCGTATATCCCGCTCAATCTTGATCCCCTTGGCCCGGGCCAATTCCTCCACAAAGGAGAGATACCGGTCCCCGTTCGCTTCCAGGCTTCGTTCGTACTCCTGGCTTTCCTCCTGAATAAAGATCTTGCTCAGGGTAAGCTGCCGGATCGTCGCGGTATCTACTACATAGACCGCCGAAAGCCGGCACCGGTACTGCTTCGCCATGACTATAGCGTATTTCGCAGCCATGATAGAAGCATCGGAACCAGTTATCGCTACAACAATATGTGAAAAAACAGGTTTACTCATCCCTTGCCCCCGGAAACCGCATCCGGGCCGGATCGCTTCAACACCGGCTTCCCCGCAGTCCCCTTCTTTTTTAACAGCTTGCTCGAAAAAAAAGCGTCCCGGTCTTTTTCTTCAAGCGCCGCCTCAATATACGTCTTTGTTTCTTTAGCGGTGGGAATAACCATCTTTTCCAGAGCGTTGACCCGCCGCTGGGTCTTCCTGACCTCCCGGGCCAACCGCCAGGCTATAGTCCTTACCGCCGCCAATTCGGTGAGTATCTTTAATAACTCAAAGAATTCTAACACGGTTTCGTCACATTCGGCAAATGAATTCGCAGGGGAATATTTAAGTTCCATCTCAGGAAGATGTACCTCAAGCCCCGGCAGGTTCATCCCCGCCATAAAAACCCGCTTTTCCTCCAGGTCGAAGTGATAGCTGATGTCCCGGGAAAGCCGGTCCGCCCGCTCCCGGCCAACCACGATGAGCATACGTTTAAGCGCGGGATAAGCCGTGGCAAGCCGGGCGTCCATGTCCCGTTCCAGTATCTTGACCTGCTCCACCTTCTGCATCAACTCCATGACCAGAATTTCCCGCTTTTGTTCCAGGAGATCGTAGCCCTCCCTGGCGGTGACCAGCCGCTCTTTGACCCGGATGAGGTTACTTTTGGTAGGCGCGATCTGTTCACGGGGCATAAAATCTCCTTTAATCCCTGTTATTTAAGCCGCTCCGAAATATAGCATTTTAGAACTGTCTCATTTATAGTATAAATACGGGATTTTAACAATATGACGGAAGAAAATCGGGTAAGATTTTGAAACCGGCTCAATTACCTTAGAGTTTTACGGAGAAAAAAAAACAGCCCCGGATTTGTAACCTAAAACTCCGTGTATCTCCGTGGTTTTTCTTCTCGATATGCTTACTTTAGGTACAAAACAACAAAAAAATCCCTTATCGTGTATGCTTTGCGATAATTAAGATATTGGTATATTTAGTTTAAACCCTAACTCCGCCCGAATTTACCCCTTCCAGGCACTTTTTTCACCTAATTCCTTGTAATGTCTTGACTTATGAAAAACAGCATGACAATATATAGCATACCTAATTAGGGAGGTTATATCATGCCGCTTCCCCTCTGGGCTCTTCCCTTCAGGGAACCCCGTACCGAAATCAAACTCATCAACGGCTCCTGTTACAAATACCAGATCTCCTATGTCTATGACCCGGCAAAAAAACATTCGGTCAAAAAAACCAGGGCTATCTTAGGCAAGATTACCGAAAACGGATTTGTCCCCTCCCCCAAATACCAGCTCCACCAGGCGCTCCGCAGCCCTTCAGCCGACATAAAAACCTACGGCGTCTTCGGCCTGTTCTCCTTCCTCCTCAGGGATGAAATCCCCTCCCTCAGGGAAACCTTCGGAACGCCCCTGGCCGACCTGCTCCTGTCCCTCGCCATGGCCAGATGGGCATACCAGTCGCCGATAAAACGGGCCCCCTTCTACCACGCCCACCATTTCAGTTCCGAGTGCTGGGCCGTTGATACCGCGTGTACCGACAAGGCCATCAGCGGGGCGATGCAAGCGGCAGGGGAAAACCGGGGCCTGGTCATGAAGTGGCTTAAGGACGTATTGCCTCCCTCCGCGGCCCGGGAATCGTTTGTCCTGATGGACTCGACCCACGTCATGAGCGCGTTGGAGCGCCTGGAAGTGAACGCGAAAGGGTACAACGGCTCCTTTGATTTCGGGAAGCAGCTGCGCCTGATGTATCTATTCTCGGCCAAGATGAAGCTGCCGGTGTATTACCGGCTTCCGGGCGGGAACATCGTGGATGTGGCGGCGATGGCCCTGTGTGTAAAGGAGATGGGGGTTTCCGACGTGGTCTATATCGCCGACAAAGGTTTCTACAAGTACGGATAACGTGGCCATGCCGGAAGCACAGAACCTCAAGTACATCATGCCGGTCAGGCGGAATAATCCGGCGATAAACTACGGCCCGATCGGGGACGGGGAATTCAAGATGAAGCATCGCCGTTTCATCTGGCAGGGCAGGGTCATCTAGTATTATCAGTATGAGGCGTCAGGACA
>JAITBO010000307.1 GCA_031283505.1 Treponema sp.
TGTGACAAGCGAAAAGGGAGTGACACGCTTGGACTAAAAAGTGAGGGTTCGGGTCCGGTTTTTACTTGCGAGCCGGGCAAAATGGACGGGCAGCCCCGGGCTATAGGCGGGCTCTACAGCGTATCGAACTGGTATTCAGCGGACTTAAAAGTCCGAGGGAACGTGGTAAACCCGATGGAACCCTTCCGGGGAAACAGCGGGCAGAGGGAGGATGGTATAAAAAGCGAACGGCGTCCGGTAATAGGACGCATAGCCCTTCGAGCTTTGGGGTACTCCGAAAGGAGGCTGACTTATACGGATGGTCTCAGATTGCAAGAAAGGGAAGGACTGGAAGAACAAAGCCGAGGTGAATACCGGTGAATAACCGGACTACGGCTTTGGATGGGTGGGAATACATTCATTAAGACAGAAGAATCCTGGGCGGCAAAGGCGGCGGTGAATAACCGAAACCGGCACGTATCCGGCAGATACGTGTTTACGCGAGGCTTGAGCCGTATGAAGGGAAACTTTCACGTACGGTTTTCAGGCGGGAAGGGGCGGAGTAATCCGCGTAACAACCGCGTAACAAAAACTCCGTGCTGCTCCGTAAAACTCCTATGTTTCTTGTCAAGAGGAATTTTCAGATTTTGTCATTTTTTCCCGCTGACTGCCCCTGGTCCGGTTATGCGCTTAACGCCCGCCGGACTATCCGCTTCTATCCTTTGCGCGCGGCCCTTCGGGACTTCCTCCGGGGTATGTGCCACCCGCAGGGAATTACATTCGTAAGATCAGTTTGCCGCCCCCTGCCGGACATTCCCCATCTGCGATCTGTTGACGTTTTCTGAAAAACCGGCTATCATGCTTTCGGCGCCTGTAATAAGGAAACGGTAATAGTTTTACTTCAAGAGGCGCATTGCCGGACAAAAATATGCCGCCGCTTTTCAACCGCGTTGAACAAAATGGCATCAGGCATAAAAAGCCCGGGTTCCGGCCCGGCATGGAGGTGCAGCATGAAGTTATCGGTAAAGATGCCCCTGTTAATCGGAACCGCGATTCTCGTTGTATCCGCAGGCATTGGCCTCTCGGCCATTCTCGTTTCATCAAAAATCGTGGAAGAGACCGCCCGGCTTTCTCTGATCAATCAGGCCGTGCAGGGCGCGGAACTGGTGGAACTTGAGCTTCATACCCGTCTTGTCGTTTTACAGGAAATTACAAACCGGGAAGCCATAAAAAGTATGGACTGGGAACGCCAGCGGGCAATCCTTTTACTGGAAGTGGATCGCGAAGGCTATCTGGATCTGGCTATTGTGGATATGCAAGGGCAAGCGCGCTACATCAAAGACAATATCATATCAAACCTTGCCGAACGCGATTATATAATAAAGGCATTGGCTGGCGGGCAGGCGGTGTCGGACGTGCTGATAAGCAAAGTGATAAACAAGCCGGTGGTCATGTATGCCGTTCCCATCATGGACGCCGCCGGTGTTGTTGCCGGTGCCCTCATCGGACGGAAGGACGGCACCGCCCTTAATCAGGTGACCAAAAATGTAAAACTTGGCAGTACCGGTTATTCGTACATGACAAACAGAGATGGCATAATCATTTCGCACGAGGACATAGACATGGTGTTGAATCAGTACAACCCCATCGTGGAAGCGGAAAAAGATCCTTCGGTACAATCCCTGGCGGACACTATTGCCGATTCACTGCGCGAGATAATGGGGTTTCGCCAATATATGTTTAAGAGCAAAGAAATGGTTGCCGGCGTAGAACAGATCAATATGTCGGTAGACTGCGCAAACGGGATTAGCCTTAAAAACAGGGAAAATGTCGGTGACCTGGTAAAGGCCGTTTCGCGTTTCCAGGTATAGCTTGTATTTCAGCGGAGGAAATTATGGACACAGTTATCGAAGAAAGCGGGTTTTGCCCGAAACGGCTTGGGAATGTGGACGCGTATCTGCGGCGGCTTGTTGATAGCGGAGAGGTTGCGGGAGTCGGGGCCCTTGTTACAAGGCGCGGCCGGACGGCGTACCGGAAAAGTTTCGGGATGCGGGATGTGAGGAACGCGCTTCCGGCCCAGAACGACACCATATACCGGATTTACTCAATGACAAAAACTTTTACCATCGTGGCGGCCATGACTCTTTACGAGAAGGGACTCTTTAAGCTGCGGGACCCCATAGCGGAATTCCTTCCCGCTTTTAAAAGCATGAAGGTGGCCGAACACGATGAGCGGGGAACGGTAAATCTTGTCCCCGCGAAAAACCCGATTACTGTCGGACATCTTTTTACCATGACATCGGGCATACCGTACCCCGGCCCGGGAAGTTTCAGTTCCCGCGCGTTTTTGGAAATTCAGGCGCGCTGTTCCGGCAGCAGCGTTACTACCGCGGAAATCGCGGACGCCGTTGCGGAAGTCCCGCTTTGTTTCCACCCCGGCGAATACTGGATGTATGGCTTTTCCCACGACATTTTGGGGCGGCTCATCGAGGTAATTTCCGGGAAACGGCTCGGCGAATACCTGGCGGAAATTATCTTTACGCCCCTGGGACTTGAGGACACCGCCTTTTATGTTCCGAAGGAAAAGCGGTCCCGGCTTGCCAAAGCCTACACCCTTGCCGAGACCGGGCTTATGGAGATACACGGCCTTGCCACGGATCCCGGCGAATACAGCGAGACCCCGGCCTTTGAATCGGGCGGCGGCGGCCTTGTTTCCACCCTGGACGATATGGGCCGTTACGGGAATCTCCTGCTCAACTTTGGAAAGCTTGACGGGTACCGCCTGCTTTCCCGTAAAACCATTGAACTTATCCGGCAGGATCACTGCAACCCCGCGCATATCAGGGCCTGGGGTTTTACGGCCCAGCAGGGATACGGTTACGGTCTTGGTGTCCGCTCCATGAACAGCACAGCCGCCGCGGGCCTTAACGGTTCCCCCGGCGAATGGGGCTGGGATGGTATGCTGGGCACCTGTTTTTGCGTAGACCCGGAGGAAGACCTTGTGGCGGTGTTCATGATTCAGAGGGTACCCGGTTCCCTGGAAGATCTGGCTAAACGTTTTGCCCAGACGGTCTACGGCGCGATTGACGATTGAGGGCCGGGGCGGCAGGGAAAACTATGGAGTGGGACGGTTCAATTTTTGGAGCGGGAGCTGTTTGATGAGGCAGAGGCCGGGTCAGACACCCGTATGGGGAAAAGGAAGGCTTGACACTTTTACACTCCCCTCCTGTGCACAGCCGCCTAAAGGAGCGGGGAAGAGAAACCCCCTGCGGAAGCATGGAATATGTTATCGGCGGTATCGCGCCGTTTGAATAATCGCTCAAGCCGCCAGAATGAGCCTCCGCGGGGCAAGCCCCGCGGTATAGTCGTTCTACTTTACAATACCGAATATATTTATTATACTATGACGTATGGCATACGATGTAGTATTCAGAAAGCGTGTAATTGAATATAAAGACGCGGGGCATACATTTAAG
>JAITBO010000309.1 GCA_031283505.1 Treponema sp.
CAGCCGCCGTGATACACGGCAAAAAAGAGACAAGAAAGATAGCGCCCAAATGTTATAACGGTTCCATGACCGGAGTTCGTTTTGAAAGTTGGTTTGAGTTTAAGCTGCTCAAGGAGATACAAATGCCAAAAATTTTTTAAAAAATCCGTTTTCATTAAAGCAAGGTTCATCTCTGCGCCATACCTAAGGATATGAATAACGGAATGTTGAATGATTACCCCGCAGATGGTGAAGTCCTGAAAAAGAAAGAAAAAAAATACAGGGCTGCCCCGATTACAGAACTGCATTCCCTGCCCCTTTTCCTGCGTCCCCGGGAACGGCTTATCCGGGACGGGCCCGAAGCCCTGGCGGATCAGGAACTGCTGGCCATAGTCCTCAATTCCGGAGTTAAAGGAAAGAATGTCAGTGTGCTGGCGTCGGAATTACTCGATTTGCTGGAACAGGACAAGAAAATCCCTTCGATCAAGGAACTGCGGGGCTTGACGGGCTTGGGGGAATCCAAGGCCTGTTCCATCCTCGCCATGCTGGAATTTGGCCGCCGCCGGTGGGGTCCTTTCGGCGCCAGGATCACGCGGCCGGCGGATATTTACGCCCTGGTCCGCCATTACGCGGACCGCAAACAGGAACGGTTCATCAGCATTTCCGTGAACGGCGCCCATGAGGTTTTAGCGGTCCGGGTCGTTACAATGGGCCTTGTAAACAGAACGCTCATTCATCCGCGGGAAGTTTTTGCCGATGTGATAGCGGACCGGAGCTGCGGAATTTGTGTCTGCCATAATCACCCCAGCGGGGAAATCGCTCCTTCCCAGGAAGACAATGAGGTTACTGTTGCCCTGGTCAAGGCGGCCAAGGTCCTGGGAATAAAATTCCTGGATCATGTGATTTTTTCGGAGTCATCCTATTACAGCTACCGCCATTCCTGCCCCGCCATCCTTACCCTAGGCACCGATGACGAAGGGGAAGACAAAAAAGATTGAGAGCGTACTCAGGGATCAGGGACCGCTTACCGGCTTAACACTTCCTCCCGGTCCGCCAGGGTAACTTCAAGTTTCACGGTTTTGCCCCCCCGGAGGATCTCCACGGCGATTTTTTCGCCCGGCTTGTTGTCTTCCAGGGCCGAGTAAAGGTCCGCCAGACTGTCCACCTTCATGCCGTCTACGGAAGTAATGATGTCGCCCCCCAAATAGATAACGCTGGAACCGTAACGGACCGGTTCCGTACCCTGCCGGAGGCCCGCCTGTTCAGCCAGGCCGTTCCGCTTGGTTCGGGAAACCAGCAACCCTGAACTTACCGGAAGTTTGGCGTATCTGACCAGGGCCGGGAAAAGTTGTACTACCGAGGCGTCTATCCAGCCGCGCCGGACCTTGCCGAATTCGATAAGTTCGGCAACCACCCGTTTGGCGGTGTTCACTGGGACCGCAAAGCCTATGCCTACGGAGCCGCCCGATGGGGAGTAAATCATCGTGTTGATACCTATCATCCGGCCCTGGGCGTCCAGCAAAGGCCCCCCCGAATTGCCGGGATTGATGGAAGCGTCGGTCTGGATCATGTCCCTGATGATGGTATTTCGGGAGGTCTGGATAGGCCGGCCCAAGCCGGAGACGATCCCCACAGTCAAGGTTCTTTCCAGGGCGAAAGGGTTCCCTATGGCCAGGACCTTCTGACCTACCCGGAGAGCGCCGGAGTTGCCGAAGGGCACGGTTCTAAGCTGCATACTGCCGGGAGGGTTGAATTTAAGGACTGCCAGATCGTTTTCCGGGTCCGTGCCCACCACAGAGCCTTCAAGCTGAGTACCGTCCGCCAGGTTGATGAACACCTTGTAGGCGTTTTCAATCACATGATTATTGGTCAGTACGTAACCCCTGGTGTCTATGATAGACCCCGAACCGGAACCCCCTTCCTGGGGAACCGGCTCCAGAAACCAGTTGATCGCTACGGTTTCGGTAGTAATGTTCACCACCGCCTCGTTAAGCTGCTCGTAGACGGAGATGTTCTCCCGTTCATCCTGGGTATAGGGACCCGGGTCGGCGGTATTGAGCATGAGGGGATTTACCGGAGGAGACTGTCTGAGGTTCAGGGCTTCAAAAGTCCCCCGCACCCCGGACTTCCCTTCTTCCAGTTCCGAACCGGCGGATGTATCCGCGATCAAAGCGGCGTTTTTTTGGGAAGGAAGTTTCAATACCCCCACTCCCAAAGCAAATAAAATCACGATAAGTCCGGTCAGAATGGAAAAAAAAGCCAATTGTCCCCGGCTGTAAAGTTTCATTTATCAATAATCCTCCCCACTGTTAAGTATATCCCAAATTTTCTTGAAAATATAGTATACATGGCAGAAACATTGCGTACAGAATGTTCATCCCAGTATTCCCTGAAATGAGAAATGAGGCTGACGGAAAAGCCGGAATTCGCCGATATTGAAAGGAATCATGAAGATAGTTCAAATTGCCGGGCGTATGCGGATGTTTTGCGCCGCCTTTCTGCTGTTGGGGCTTTTCCCAAGGGATTTCGCATGGTGCCTGGATGTATCTTCCACGAAAATACAGGATGATTCTTCCCTCAGAATATCCCTGGCCCGGAATTGGTTCAAAGAGGCGCCCGCCAGGACGCTGGCCAACCGGTCTTTCATCCACACCCTGCCGGGAGGCGGTCGTATTCAGGTGCGGATCGAGGACGGGGCCCGTGAATTCGGGATAGTCCTTGCCCGTGAACTGAACGGGTCTTTCCCCGGCTGGGCTCAGGGATCATGGATACTTACCAGGGGAAAAGAGGACGGCGGGGCGGTCAGGATACGGGTGTTCCTCCGTAGCGACCCCTACACCTACGTTCAGTTCCGGCCTATGGGGAAGGACAAGAGCTGTATGGATGTGGTGCTTTACGAAGCCTATGTGGCGCGCTCCCTGCCTCTTTCTATTCCCTTTGACCGCCTTCTGGTGATCCCGGTGGAAGAAGCCCTGGCCGCTGCGGGAAGCGCCTTTCCCCGCCGTTATTTTGATCCCCATACGGAGGACTACCGGGATGTCAGGACCCTGGTTGCCTCTGTCCGGGAACGGCTCCCCAGCCTCTCCTTTCGGGACGACGGCGCCATAGACGAACAGGGACGCTACGTGTACATCAAAACCCTCCAGGAGCAGACCGGGGAAAAGGGACTCAACTGTTCGGGCTTCGCCAAATGGATGGTGGACGGCATATTGAGGCCCGTCACCGGGAGCCTCCTTCCCATACCTCCCTTAAAAGCGGCCTTTGGCGAACGGGGTTCGCCGTTCACCGACCCCTATGAAGATATTCGGGAGCCTTTTTTCGGCCTTGACTGGACCAGAAATCTAGCCGCCCAAGCCAATTCCGTCCTCCGCTCTCCCGGTTACGGCGTCCTGGAAGAAATTGAGGTGCGGAACGTCCCTTTCAGTTCGGTGATCCTCCGGGATCGGGAAGGGGGGGGCATTCGTTCCTTTCCCGGCTTCCTCATGAACGCGGGGTTCGGGATTGAGGGCATCCATCCCCTGCTCTACACCCTGGCCATTGATGAACCGGGGAGGATATACCTCGCTTCCGTCAATGACGAGGTAAACCCCGCTCCCCGTATGCGCCAGCATTTCCATGTGGCCGTTCTGGTCCCTTATTTCAACGAAAACGGTAATTTCCAGGTGGCTCTTTTTGAAAGCGCTGCGGAAACTTCTTTTTCCCGTTTCAAAAACCGGTATCCCGGCCATTACGTCAACCTGGTGCGCATCCCGGTAGAAGGGGAGTTTAACCCGGAAATGTAGGATCCGGCGTGGGCTTCAGACCGGTTCTCCCTCAAAGAGCGCGTCTTCGGCAGCCCGCCGCAATCCGTCCTCCAGGGCGTCCCAGGGAACCAGGGCGGCGGGGTCCGCAACAGCCATGGTAAGGCCCGCTTTCGCAGCACGTTTGAGGAAGACCGTGTGCAAGGCTTTCCGGAAGGCGTCGTCGCTCTGGGAACCGGCGGAAAGGTTCGTGATATTCCCCAAAATATTGACACCCCGGCAGTTCTCCCTGATCCAGGCGCAGGCGCGGATAAAACCGGCGGCGCGGCTCTCTCCGGGAACCCCGGCGGACAGGGACGGCACGACGGGATCAAAAACAATATCTTCCGAGGGAAAGCCGCCGCCGGTCAAAAGCCCGAAAACACGTTCCGCAAGGACGATTTTCCGCTCGTAACTACCGGCCCGGCCATCTTCGTCATAAAGCGCCACAGCCACCGCCGCGCCGTAGCGCCGGGCTTGCCGGGCCTTGCGCAAAAATTCGGCCTCCCCTTCCCGGAGACTGACGGGATAGACCAGACCCTTCCCCGGCAGGCACTTGAGGGCGGCTTCTACGGTTCCCCAGTCGGAACTTTCGACCATGACAAGGGCTTTGGCGAAACCGGGGTAACAAAACCCCATGTTGAGGAAGCGGGTTATGACACTTTTCGTGTCCCCCGGAACACCGTCCACACAGAGGTTGATTGCGGCGGCGCCCTCTTCCAGCATATCCTGGGCCAGGAACACCGCTTCATCGTAGTCTTCTTCTTCAATAAGCCTGAAGAATTCCGGGTTTTTTACCGCGTTGGTCCGTTCCCCAATAAGGGTGACGGTTCCCGGCGCCGCGCCGCCCCGCAGACCGGCGGAGAAACCAGCGGCGGGCGCTTTTCTTGGCGGAAAACCACGGGCTTTTTCGGCGATAGCGGCGATATGGGCAGGAGTGGAACCGCAGCAGCCACCCAGAATGTTTACCAGCCCCTGGCGCAGATACCCTTCCAGACAGGCAGCCATGATTTCAGGGGTTTCGTCGTATTCGCCCCGGCCATTGGGCAGACCGGCGTTGGGATAGGCGATTACGCGGCAGGGGGCAAGGCCGGCCAGCTTTCGGATGTGCGGCTCCAGTTTGTCCGCCCCAAAGGAACAGTTAAGCCCTATAGCCCAGGGGTTTCCGTGGAATACCGAGGCGAAGAAGGCCGCCACAGACTGCCCCGAAAGGATATGCCCCGCATCATTGGCGACAGTGGCGGAAATCATGAGGGGGACGGACGCCTGCCGTTCCTCCCTGAGGCGATCCACGGCGAAAACAGCAGCTTTGGCGTTAACGGCGTCATAAACCGTTTCGATAAGAAAGATGTCCGCACCGCCGTCCAAAAGGCCCCGGGCGTTGTCGTAGTAGACCGCCGCAAGTTCGTCAAAAGTGACGCTCCGTTTGCCCAGATCGTTCATATCCGGGGCAATACCGGCGCTTTTTACGGTGGGCCCCATGCTCCCCGCCACAAACCGGGGCTTGTCCGCAGTGGAAAAAGCATCCGCGGCTTTCCGGGCTATACCTGCGGCGGCGGCGCTTATCTCGTAAGCCTTATCCGCAAGACCATACTCCGCCAGAGACACGGCGGTGGCGTTGAAACTGCACGTTTCGATAATATCCGCCCCGGCTTCAAGGTAAGAACGGTGAATAGACTCAATGACATCGGGCCTAGTCAAGCAGAGGACATCATTGCAACCCAGAAGGCGGGTCCCGTGAAAAGCGAACCTGCCGCCCCGGAAGTCCTCTTCCGTCAGGTTAAAGCCCTGGATCATGGTTCCCATGGCCCCGTCAAGTATAAGAACGCGGCTTTGGGCTATCTCGTCAAGTATTTTCCCGGTATTCATAGATGAAGTATAACAGGATCGCCGTCCTCCTGCAAACGGACACGAAGATGGGCGCACCGGTCCCTTCGGGCCCGACCGGGCTATCACTCCAATCTTTTTTGCCCGCCCGGCGGCGGGCAAAAAAGGATTTCCGCTCTATCCCTTGCGCGTTTCCCGCCGTCTTATTTTGACAAAATTTGAAAAACGGTTTTGGGGCAGGCTCTTGCAGTTTTTCAGGCTTTCAGCCTTACAAAACTGCAAATTTCAAGGTTGCTTTCCCAAAACTTCAGTTTTGGGAAAGCAACCTTGAAATGAAATACATTATGTGGGATCATGTTCACCATGAAAAATATTTGGCATGAAACGCAGCCCATACGCTTTGGTCATATAGACCGGTCCGACCGTTTGACCCTTTTCGCCGCCTTCGATCTCTTTCAGGAAGCCGCCATAAACCACGCGGCTGACCTTGGAGTCGGACGGGACGATCTGGCGCGTACCAGGCAATTGTGGGTTTTGTCCCGCATGACGGCGCTGATGGAACGCCGGCCCGTATATGGGGAAACTGTCACCGTGCGGAGTTGGCCTCTGGGGGCGGACCGGCTTTTTGCCGTCAGGGATTACGACATCAGGGACGGCGGGGACAACCCCGTGGTCCGGGGCAGAAGCGGCTGGCTTGTCCTGGATTTGGACAAACGGCGGCCCCTGCGGGTTCAGCAGGTGGTGGCGTCCCTGCCCCTCAACGAAGGAATCAACGCTCTCCCCGGCGGCGCCGGGGGCCTGGACACCCCTCCTGATATGGTTGAAGCCGGGGAACGCCGGGCCGTCTTTTCGGACATTGATTACAACGGCCATGTCAACAACGCCCGGTATATCCAATGGATTCAGGACCTTATGGAGCTGGAAGTCCTGGAAAAAGCGGACGTGCTGCGCTTGGACATCAATTATCTGGGAGAAGTGAAGTACGGAGAAGCCGTCTGCCTTTGGACGGCCCCGGCTGCCGGACCGGGTGTGTGGAACGGCATAGGCCCCGGAGAAGTCCCTTCCGGCGGGGAAAGGCCCTGCGTATTTGGTCTTGCCGTGGAGGGACGGCGGCGGGAAGGCGGACAGCCGGTGTTCCGGGCGGAACTGCGGACCTGGGCAGGCTCTCCTGGGGCTTCCCTGCCGGGAGACGGCGCTTAAATGCAGATCTCCCTTGAAGCCGTTCCCCGAAACCGCGGGGCTCTGGAGGAAGCGGTAACCGCCGCCGCCGCGTTTCCCCAAATCGGCGTCATAAACGTGCCGGACCTTTTGCGCTTTTCCCTGCGTTCCTGGGACGCCTGCGGGATCCTCGCGGAACTGACCGCCGCCCGGAACGGCGGGTCTCCCGCGCCGGATCTTCTGCCCCACATCAGGGCCATCGACTTTGATTTGAACGAGCCTTTCCCCCGCCGGGACCTGTTCCGCGCCTTGGGGATAAACCGGGCGCTGGTTATCGCCGGGGACCCCCCGCGGGACGGGACGCGCCGGACCTATCCCACCGAAACGGCGGCTTTTATCCGCAAACTGAAAACGGAAATGCCGGAACTGCGGGTCTATGCGGCCTTTGACCCCTATCGGTCCAACATACGCTATGAACTTGAATACCTGCGGATAAAAGAAGAAGCCGGCGCAACGGGTTTTATGAGCCAGCCTTTTTTCGATCTGAGACTGCTGGAAATCTACGCCGAGTATCTTGAAGGCAAAGAGATTTTTTGGGGGGTCTCCCCGGTGCTTTCAGGGGCAAACCGGAATTACTGGGAATCCCGCAACCGGGCGGTTTTTCCCAAAGCGTTCCGGCCCACCCTGGAGTGGAACGTGGAATTTGGCCGCCGGGTCCTGGATTTCTGCGCTAAAAACCGGTTCAATCTTTATCTTATGCCCATCAAGGGAGACCTTAACGCCTACCTTGACGGGCTGTTCGGAACTATTCAATGAACAACCGTTTCCGCCGGATTACCAGCCGAAGCGCAATCCGACGCTGACATCCACACCGGCGCCTTTAAAGCTGTTTACAAAATTTTCGGATTGTACCGCCGCGCCCACATCCAACTGCATGGCCCGCAGGTTCAGGGCAAAGTCAATTCCGTGCCTCCAGACTTTGTCCTCGTAGCCGGTACTCAGGGTAAAGGCCAACAGGGGGTTTGACCGGATGATGTTGAAGAGCCCTAGCCGTATCTTCAACGTACCTTCAAAAGAGTGGGGCTTTACGTATATCGCGTTATAGGCATAACCGATTTGAGGAATGAGGGACAGCGAAAAGACCTTGAAGCCAAAGGGAGTATAGGCCGCGTTAATTCCAAACTTGAAAGGCCGGAATATCTGAATGGCATCGTGAGAGGAATCAACCGTTTTATCTTTCAACAGGCTTTCTATATCCCCGCCGTCTATCAGTTCATTAATCAGGTCATCCGATTCCAGGTGTTTACCGCCCTTTATGACGGTTTTATTTACAAGCTGGGCAGGAAAAATGGGAATGTGGCTTACGCTTGCTCCGACAGACAGTTTGGGAAAAATTTGATAATCCACCGCCGCCACCAGGTCAACGCCTCCGCGTCCGGCAATATTGGAAGGATCGAGATTATTAAAATTCAGGCTGTCCAGATCGTCTCCCAGATCGAAGGGGGTGTACAGGGCAAAATCGTATTCAAAGTCGGCGTATACCTCCCCGGTCTCACTGGTAACAAGCTTGTAATGGGAATTCGGCTTCATATACGCAGCGGGAAAATAATAGGCTGGCCGCACCGTGATTTTGAATTTTTCTACATGAAAATACCCGTGGACGCCCACTTCCATGAAAACCGCCCCGCCGGCCCCTATATCTCCTTCATACGTTTTATTATGCTCGTTCCCCAGAAGAAATTTTTGAATGTCCTCGGAAAGGCCGAACTGTCCCTGCGCGTCAAGGCCGGAAAACAGCCCAAACCCCATTTTGTCTTTGATGTTTATATTAATAAAGAAATCAAAATCGGCGCCAAAATCGAAATACAAGGGCTTGGGCTCCTGTGTAAGATCAATCTCAATGGTCTTTTTAAAAATTTCCGTTGCCCCGATATAGCTGTTCGCAAAGCCCGCGCCGGTTTTAAAACCAAATTCAAAAATTCTGGGGGGAAGCTCCGCCCAAAGAGAGGCTGCGCCTACCAACAGGACAACAATAATGGCATAAAACTTTTTCATATCTCCTCCTTTATAGTTCAAGTACAGCGTCAACACCGGCTTTAACGCCGACACTTAAAAGACTAAGGCCCCGGGGTATTTTCAGGCCCCCGCCCTTCTCAATATGCAATTCAATTTTCTGGATCGTAAAGTTCTGACTGGGCCCCAGATACGGCCCCAGGGCTATGCTTATGTCATTGCTGTTGAAATCGAAACTAATTGGATCATCGCGTCCATCTATTGTGATTACAAGTTCTCCCTCTTCCATTAACGCCCCCGTCAATCCAATGTTGAGGGTCAGGGTATTAAAGGATACCGCCATATCCCCCATGTCTTTGGTGAAGCCAAGCAGATCATCTCCTGCCAGGCCGCCAAGATACCCGGTTACATCGATATTTGAACCGCCAGCCACGGCGTTCAACTGCAGGGGGACTACCAGCACAAGGTCGGCCTTGAAAACCTTC
>JAITBO010000268.1 GCA_031283505.1 Treponema sp.
AAGTTCGGTGTCATAGGGGGCGGCCAGGCTTTCCACTTCCACTCTAACGGAGACCGGGGTTCGGACATCATCGCCTATACGGCTATTTATGACCGCAACTACGAAAACGCAAAAAAGATGGCCCTGACCTACAAGGACGGGGTGATGATCCCCTACGACAATCCGGACGAAATGTTGGCTTCCGATATTGACGCGGTACTGGTCATGGTGCCCCATGTGTACCATGTGGAAATGGTCTGCAAGGCCGCTGCCGCGGGGAAACACGTCCTCTGCGAAAAGCCCATGGGCACCACGGTGGAGGGCTGCCGGAAGATGATCGCGGCCTGCAAGGATGCGGGGGTCAAGTTCATGATCGCCGAAAACCACCGCTTCCTCCCCGCTCATATATATATGCACGACATCATCAAACAGGGCCTTATCGGGGACGTGCTGATGGTGCGGGCCTACGAAGGGGTGGACGAAATCGACGGCCTTTCCCGGAGCGGCTTTTGGAAGGGGGATCCCATCAAGGCCGGGGGCGGCGCCCTGATGGATATGGCGGCCCACAAGTTTGTCACCATCGAATATGTCATCGGTTCAAAGGCAACGGAAGTTACCGCGTGCCTGGCGAAGCAGGCGATTAATCTGCCGGAAAAGGCAGAAGACAACGCGGTGGCTATAGCCCGGTACGAAAACGGGGCCGTGGCGGATGTGATGGTGAGTTTTACCCAGCAGACTACTCCCTACAACAGCATGGAGATATTCGGCGCCAAGGGGAGCATTTTTGAAAATCACGCCTGGGAAAAGCCGGTACGCTTCTGTTCTTATGATGAACGGATGGGGGAAAACCAGCAAAAGTGGATAGAGCCTGATATTGAACACGCCGCCTTCCCCGAATACTACACCATCTCTGTGCGGGAAACGGACCGGTATTTTGCCCGGTGTATTCTGGAAAACCGGGAAAGCGAATTTACCCCGGAGCAATCCATGAACGCCATCACCGCCATATTGGCGGGTTACCTTTCCCACATCGAAGGACGGCCGGTAAAAACCAATGAAATTGAAAAAATGGCGGACGAGGAGCGGACCGTTGAAATTCTCGAACAGCTTGCCCCGTCCATCCCGATCAACAAAAATCTGCCGGAGGTACAAAAGGTGGAACCCATAGGGTACAACAGTAAAAAAGCCGCGGAGGTTATGGCTCAATATGACCTTGATTTACTTATCGCCGCATCGCCGGTGAATGTGTATTACCTTTCGGGGATGCCCGTACTGCATAGTTCCCCCAATCCCATCCTTTTGGCGTTGAACAATCAGTATCCCAACCTGGCCCTGATCCGCCGGGAGGGGGATGGTACGGTGATCCACTGGAATGTCTTCAAAAGCGTGGAACGGTTCAGCTGGTTTCACGATCTGGTGGGAATTGAAAGCCAGGCCGATGTGGGCCGGGCCATCCGTTCCAAGATTCGCGCCTGGGGTCTCACGGGCAAGCGGGCGGGCCTTGAGTCCACGGCCCCCAAATTCCTCATCGACGCCCTGACCGGGGAAGAGGGCATGACCGTGATTGCCGCGGACCTGGCCTTTCTGGACCTCCGGCTGGTGAAGACCCCGCTGGAAATCGAATATCTACAGAAGGCCGCGGACATCACCGAGGCGGCTCTAAAGGATACTATCGCCGCGGTACGGGAAGGGGTAACGGACCTGGAACTCCTCAAAACAGGCAGGGACGCCCTTCTGAAACACGGCGCCGACGACTGGGATCATCTGACCATGACCATCGGCGACTCGGACCCCGAGGCCCCGGGCACGGGCAGGGCGGTAAAAAAAGGCGAAATTGTGCGGCTGGACTTCGGCGGCATCTACCAGGGCTATGTGGCGGATATCAACCAGGAAGTGGTGGTGGGCGAAGCGCCCCCCGAAGCGGACAAGCTGATCCGGGGGCTCCTCGATTTTCAACACTACTTTGAGGAACGGATCAAGCCCGGGGTGAACATGAAGGCCCTGAGCGACGAAGCCCTGGCCTGGTACAAAAAGACGGTCCCCAACGGAATTGCCTTCTGTATCGGCCACTCCATCGGGCTCCAGTGCGAGGACCAGCACATCTTCGGGGCCTTTGGCCAGCTTGACCGGCCCTTTGAGGAAAACATGGTCTTTGAAATTGAGGCGTGGGAACCCTACAACGGCGCCCTGATCGGTGTGGAGGATTGTTATGTGGTTACCAAAGCGGGCTGCCGCAAGATGACCACCATGCCCAAGCATATTATACGGGTTTAACTATCCCCGGCCATTGCCGGTGAAAACATACGAAAACAGAAAAATGAAGGAGAATTAGCATGAGCGAAAAGAAAAAGAAACCTTTGGTCATCGTGGCCACGCCGAACATCTGCTGGCTTAACCCCACGGTGGAATATCCGAAAAAGGCCCCGGAGATTATTGAGGCGGCGGTTAAGTGCCGGGAAGCCGGGGCCGCGGTGCTGCATACCCATGCGGAGGGCCAGTGGTCCGAGGTGATCAACGGCGTTCGGGCCAAAAGCGACATCATCATCCAGAGCGGCATGTCCAGTATCCCTTTGCAGGAACGGATCGAACTTTTTGAGCAGAAGTCCGACATGGTGTCGATCATCGCGAACCACCATGCGGAGGCTTTTACCGGGGTAAACTGCGACGTGCTGCACCCTCTGGCGGAACTGGAGGAATACTGTGCGGCCTGCCGCAAATACGGCGTCAAACCCGAATGGGAGATCTGGCACCCCGGTTCCGTCTGGAACCTGAATCAGCTCATCAAAAAAGGTCTTTTGGACCCGCCCTATATCACCACCTTCTTCCTGGGCTGGCCCGGCGGAACCTGGTCGCCCCCCACGGTACATGAGTATCTCTACCGCAAGAGCCTCATGCCGGCAAACTGCGTGATCACCGTCAGCATCATGTGTGAGGAACAGATGGACATTCTTGCGGCGGCTATTATCCACGGGGACAACGTGCGGGTAGGCACCGAGGACTGGCCCTATCTGCAAAACGGAAAGATCGCGGCCACCCA
>JAITBO010000297.1 GCA_031283505.1 Treponema sp.
TCCATTCCGACACCGGCAGTGAATTCATCAACCGGCCGGTCGACCTCTGGTGTCAACGCCACGGGGTTGCCTTCTCACGGGCCGCCCCACCCACAAAAACGACAATTGCTATGTTGAACAGAAAAACTACGCCGCCGTCCGCAAGATCGCCGGCTATTTCCGCTACCAGGGCGCCGCGGGGGTAGCCGCCTTGCAAGCCGTCTATGACGCCTACAATCCCCTGCCCAACCTATACTACCCCTGCATGAAACAAATCAAGCGCGAACGGGTCGGGGCAAAAAAAAGAACCAGGGGAAAACACCCTTCCAACGGCTTTTGGAGCAGCCCTTTGAGGACAGGCTCGAGGAACGGCGGGTCAAGATGGCTGCCCTGCCCTTAAAAGACGCAACGGATTTAGTGGAGCAGAAAGTGCAGATGGACCGGGCGGTTGACAGCCTGCTTCATTCCGCCCCGGCGCGGAACTGGAAGCCATGGTTAGAATTTAACGTGGCGCATCGGTTTTGCTATGGTTCGTTTTTTACGTGGCGCAACACGGGCAGTTTCTTGTACGGTCAGGATTGGATTATCCGGGACTGCGGGATGGTGGCTGACGCGTCCTTCCTGTCCCGCTCCCAGCAATTCTCAGTTTAAAAATATTTCACGTAAAAAAGCCTGAAAACAACGAGTTTTTCGGTTTATCTTGACCATTGTCTGTTTTTTCATACACTTTTTGCCGATTTTGGGTGTTTTTTTCCCAAACTGAGAATTGCAGGTTCCGCTCCAGCGTCCAGTTGACGAAAATCCGTTCATAGGACAATATTAAAGTAAATATGTTCAATGAAAGGAAAAGCATCCGATATCCGGCTCACGCACGAGCCCGAATTCCTGCCGCTTTTACAGGAGAAGCGTTTTTAAGAGATATCAGTATAACCGGATGCTGTATTGAGTGTACGATAAATATTGATATTAAAACCAATGCCACTTATAAAATTGAAATTTTCCCTGAGGCTTCAGCGGAGATAGGTAATTTTGAAGTCACGGCAGAGTCCCGGTGGGTCAGGATCGGGGGATATTCCTGTGAAGTAGGGTTCAGGATCATTGCCTCCCCCAAAGGAAAACTTTTTCAGCGGTATGTGGACTATTTAAGCTGGCGGAGCGGTTCTTCCTCCTCACCATAGGGTTTTGTATGTAGTATTCGACAAAAGAGACATGATTATGAATGAAAAACGGAACAGTATCAGGTATCTCTCGTGTGCGGAAATCCGTATAGATGAAAATCAAAATACCAGGATGTTTTTAAGGGATATTAGTTTAACCGGATGCTCAATAACCAACTCGCCCAGTGGCTTTGAGGCCGATGCCATCGGTGATGCGATAGCCGGAATTTATCCCGAAGCAGACCGGGAATACAACATTATAATTTTTCCGGAAGCGGAATCCGGGATAATGTCTTTTACATTAAAGGTTGAACTTTGCTGGTCCTGTATTCAAGGTAAGCTTTATGCAGCCGGCGGCATCATCAGCGGCTACCCGGAGGGATCGCAGTATCAATTATTCGCCAATTACCTTGCCTGGCAGGCTGCCAATATATGAAGATTACCCCGCTGAGGGGCCGAGTGTTTCAGGCGCTTGCTGAGTTTGAGGCTCATCTGCGGGGGGAACTAGGTTCCTGGCAGGAGGTCTGGGGTTCTCTGTACTATGTTCCAGGGGAAGGCGGAGCTTCACAGGAACCGGCAGAAGGTCCGGTATTACAGGCTGTGTTCTCTACTTCTTTCTGGAACCGCAATATCTGGCTTGAACCTTTACGGGTGGAATTTGATTCCATGACGGAAGCGACGGCTGCGCTCCGGGCTATTCAGCGCAACTGGGTGCCCTCCCTGTTCACCTGTTTCCGCCGAGGCGCCCTGATCGCCGCAAAATTGCCGCCCCTTTCCGCAAAGCCGCGGCCCTTCCCGTGGTTGCTTCCGGACGCGCCCATGGGAAGCTGGACTTTGTTGGATGCCCATACCATGATCGCCTCCCCGCTCTGTACCAGCCCTTTCCCCAACGGGTTCATCTCGTTTGAGGAAGACACTCAAGGCCCTCCAAGTCGGGCCTACCTTAAACTCTGGGAAGCCCTAGTCCGCTGCCGGAAGTTTCCTGTTGTCGGGGAGAGGTGTCTTGACGCCGGGGCAAGTCCCGGCGGCTGGACTTGGGCGCTGGCGAGGCTGGGGGTTCAGGTCACTGCGGTGGATCGGGCTCCTCTTGAGGACCGGATCGCCGCCCTGCCCAAGGTGAATTTTATCAGACACGATGCCTTCACCCTGAAGCCTGAGGATGTAGGTCCCCTGGACTGGCTTTTCTGTGATGTCATCTGTTATCCGTCCCGGCTCTACGAATGGATAGAGCGGTGGCTTCAATCGGAACTCTGCCGGAATTTTGTATGCACGATAAAAATGCAAGGCCAGCCGGATTTTGAAACCACACGGCGTTTTGCCGCAATTCCCGGCAGCAGCGTGGTACATCTGTGCCACAACAAGCATGAACTCACCTGGATCAAAGTATCCGGCATAACAGCGTAAAACGAACCAAAAGGGTAAATTGCCGGTACGTCCGGTTCCGTTGTCTATTTTATCGTCTATTCGACAAAGTACCAAAATATGTTATAATGACGACATGGAATCCACAGTTACCGCCGTAGCCCTCTGTGCGGCAGGAGCGGAAAAAGTCGTCTCAAACGAATTACGGAAGCTGGATTTTTCCGTGACAGACGGAGGGTATGGCAGGGTCAGGTTTAAAACCGGATTAGCCGGTCTTTACCGCTCCCTTATGGGACTGCGCGCCGCTGACCGGGTTCTGCTGGAAGCGGCCTGTTTTCCCGCCGGGGATTTCGACGCTCTATTTGAAGGCGCCAGAGAAGTCCCTTGGGAAGCGTACATCCCCCGGGGCATGGGGCTTACAGTGTCCAAGGTCAGGGCCAACCGTTCCCGCCTTATGGCGGAAACCAGCATTCAGGCGGTGGTTCACAAGGCCGCCGCAGGACGGCTTTGTGAACATCTGCGTCTTGCCCGGCTGCCGGAACTGGGGAAAAAGGCGGATCTGCGGGTTTATATCGAAAAGGACCAGGTTTCTCTGCTCCTGGATTTGTCCGGGGCGCCTCTTTTCAAGCGGGGTTACCGCACCGGGGGTGGCATAGCGCCTCTGCGGGAAACGACCGCTGCGGCCCTGCTGCTCCTGGCTAATTGGCGGCGAAAGTATCCCCTCTGGGACCCCTTCTGCGGGTCGGGGACCATAGCCATTGAAGCCGCCCTCTATGCCTGGGACATGGCACCGGGGTTGGGCCGGACCTTCGCCTTGCAGGATATGGTTATTGCGGATCCGGCCCTTGAACGGATGATTCGGAAGGAATTATTGGCTAAGGTCGATTTTGGCAGGACCATCCGTATCTATGGCAGCGATGTAGATGAACGGGCCGTTGCTACCGCTAAGGCGAATCTCCTGCGGGCCTATGAGTTGGCGCGGGGTAAGGCGGTTTCCCCAGACAGGGATCACTACCGGGAATACGGAGAAGGCGGCACGGGCAGGCTGTTGCCCGATGATCCCGGCCTTCCTGATATGCGGACGACCGCCTTTGAGAATGCCGGAGACGGCTGGCCCCGGACAAAGACTCGTCCGTTGCACAACGGTCCGCCCTATAACCAAGGCGCAGAAAAACGGCGCGGACCGGCGAATTCGACAGGTGGACAGACGGACAGGCGGGATCGGAATGTGGCCGGGCGGCAAGGGAGCCATGAGGAACGGCGGCACCGAAACGTGGAAAAGCGGGCCGATGAGCCGGAGGGATTCATCGTCACCAACCCGCCTTACGGCATACGCCTGGGGGATACTGATGCGGCGGAGGCCCTTTACCGGAGAATGGCGGATTTGGGCCAACATTTTTCCGGCTGGAAACTGGCTGTTATTACCGACCATCCCGGTTTTGAATCCCACTTTAAAAGAAAGGCGGACTCCTGTAAGGAAATTACAAACGGAGCGATCCGTTCATATATTTATCAATACGAAGGACTCTAGGGAGCGGTAAATATGTCTATTGTGGTAGAGCATGAAAAACGGCAGCGGGAGATTCTGGAGAAGGCGTTGGATGTTTTTATAGATGAAGGATACGAAAACGCGACATTTCAAAAAATCGCCGACCGTTGCGCTATTACCAGAACAACACTTTATATATATTTTAGAAACAAAAAAGAGATTTTTAATTTTTCAATCAAACAGCTTTTAGGAAAAGTTGAAAAAGACATTCTTGAAGTTAAAGAGAACCGGGAACTCAATTATGTAGAAAAGATCGCCAAAGTTCTACAGGTTATCCTTGAACATCTGGAAGAAAGCCGCCGCCTCTTGTCGGTGATCCTGGATTTTCTGATCAATCTGTCCAAAAGCGGCACGAGCCCGGACAGCCGGGTCAGACGGAGGACTGTCCGGCTGCGTCATATTCTGGCAACCATGGTGATTGAAGGGATATGGGCCGGAGAAATTGAGCCCATCAATGTACGTGCGGCGGACGATTTGTTGTATGGAATAATCGAAGCCGCTATATTCCGCCTGGCAGTACTCAAACGTGAATCCGTTGGTGAATTAAGGCATTCGGCTGCCCTGGCGGCACGGCAACTCGGAACCTGCGCTCCGTAAGAACTTTTCCGGCCTGTATCAAAACAACCAGCATAGAAAGCGATCTTATTCCCAGGGAAACCGTATTCCTCCAGCCGCCCAGCCGCCTTCGCCCGCAAGCCAGTCCACATACTGCACAGCGGTCCGGGGCGATCTGCCGTTGAACCATTTTTCCCAGCGGAGGGCGTCTTCCCGAAAACGAGTCCTCAGTTCCCCGTCAACAGGAGGCAGAGGGTCGGGCAGTACGCCCCGGCGGCAGGCGATATATTCGGCAATGCGCAGGTATTCTTCCTGTCCGGGGGTGGTGAACACCACGGTGACGCCAAAGCGGTCCGCCAGGGAGAACTGTTCCTGCATGGTATCAAAAGCCCGGAAATCCCCGGTAGAAGCGGACTCGGCAGCCTGGGATCCGGTGGGCCGGTCGGCGATCCTCTCTTTTACCAGGTGGCGGCGGTTGCTGGTGACATAGATCGCCGCGTTGGGCGGTCTGGACTCGATACTCCCTTCCAGCAGAGCTTTAAGGTTCATAAACGAGCTATCGGCGAATTCAAACGAGAGATCATCGATAAAAACGACAAAACGCCTGGAAGGACGGTCCGCCAGGGTATTCATTATACTTGAAAGTTCTGTCAGATCTGACTTGTCGATTTCGATGAGTTTTAGGCCCCGGTCCGCGTATTCCCTGCATACCGCCTTGATCGTGGCGGATTTGCCGGTTCCCCGGTCCCCGTAGAGAAGCAGGTTGTTGGCGGGCCTCCCTTCCAAAAGTCTGAGGGTGTTGGACATTACCACGGACCTCTGATCTTCATAGCCAAAAAGATCAGCGATAGTAACCAGATCGGGATTATGAACCGGCCTCAGAAAAAATGAAAGCGGCTGGGAGGAATCTTCTGCGGAAAAATCGACCACTGCGCTCCGGTGGGAAAATTCAGAAATGAAAGGCTCTGACACCCAGGTAAAACAACTGTACTGTCCCAGGATACCCGCTCCTTTTTTGCGCAGATATTCTGTCAGGACCGGCAGGGAAGATCCCCAATTTGAGTGTTCCGGAAAAAGTTTGAGTATGGCGCCGGAGGTTCCACTCCCGGCCTTCTTTCCCTCGGCAGCCCAAAGAACGCGGGACTCTTCTTCAATGTTTCCTGCGATCTGATCAAAGCCGTTTTTTCTGAGAATTTCCGCGATATGAAAACCCAGGCCGTGAATCTCAAAAGAAGCAATGCGTCCAAGCCGGGAAAGGTCCGTCTTGGCCAGGGCGCAGAGTACTGTGGGAGGATTTTCCTGGTTCTCCGCGGCACAGGTATAGGGGTTGTCATCACTGAGGGTTAAATAACCTATAGTAATATAGAATGAATAGTCCCGCTGGGTTTGAACAAAGACATTTATAAACGAGGCCCAATCTTCGGCAATTTCTATGTAGGTATCGGAAAGGCCGTACATGGGGTCTTCATCTTTTTCTTCCGAAAGATCGTCAAGAAGTTCCCGCAACGTACAGAGGAGCGGGTGGTCCTTCAACGCGGAGAACAAAGAAAGCCCCATGATGTCGGCTAAAGTTGTATAAATCCTGTTGTTTATATTCATACCACAGCGGCATCCTGCAATAGTTTTAATACTTTCGTCGGACATTTTGAAACGCAGGTCCCGCAGGAAGTACATTTGCCGTAATCAACATTGGGAATGCCATTGTCCATGGCGATGCACTGTTCCGGGCAGTTCTTTACGCACAGTTCACACTTGATGCATCCGGCCTTACAGGTCTTCATCACCATGGCTTTGACAGGATTTCTGTTGGAGCAAAACGCGAACGCTCCTTTTTGATCCAGGGGCGCCTCCCGGAGTATGCTCTGGGGACATTCGCCTATGCAGGCTTTACAGCCCGTACATTTGGCTTTGTCGATTCGGGGCAGCCCGTTTTCCCCCATGCTGAGGGCGCCGAACTTGCAGACCGCCAGACAGTCCCCAAAACCCAGGCAACCCCATGCGCAGAGTTTGGTTCCCCCTGTGGAAAGCTTGGCCCCCCGGCAGGTCCTGATGCCCGTGTATTCTCCTTTGCCCGGCGCACGGTCATTAGATCCCTGACAGGCCAGAACCGCCGTTACCGGAACAACCGCTACGTTTCCGCCCATAAGAGCGGCAAGCCGCGCCGCCACTCCGGGCCCTCCGACGGAACAACCGTTGATCCCCGCGTCCCTTTTAGCCACCGCTGCGGCATAGGCGTCACATCCGGGATACCCGCAGGCCCCGCAGTTGGCCCCCGGCAATATCTCCCGGACCTGATCCACTAAAGGGTCCTGGGCTACCGCGAAAAACTGCCGGAAAAACCCCAGGGCCGCTCCTAAAATAAAAGCCAGAGCCGCCGCAAAAATGGCGGTTGTTACTATAATACTCATTGTGTGTTCCTTTTCACTTTACCAGCCCGGAGAAACCCATAAAAGCCATGGACAGAAGCGCCGCAGTGACAAACAGTACAGGCGTCCCTTTCAAAAATGGAGGGATAGGACTGGTTCTGATCCGTTTCCGTATACCCGCAAGCAGAAGGAGGGACAGCAGGAAGCCCAGGGCCACGCCGGCGGCATAGACGATGGATTCCACGAACGTGTACCCGTTGGAGATCGCGTCCAGGGTTACCGCCAGAATGGCGCAGTTCGTGGTGATCAGGGCAAGATAGATGCCCATAGACCCGTAAAGCGCCGGGACCGATTTTTTCAGGTAAAATTCCACCAGTTGGACCAAACTCGCAATGACCAGGATAAAGACCAAAAGTTTGAGGAATTCCAGGCCCAGGGGTTCCAGAATGAACCTGTAGATAGGCCAGGTAACGCAGGTCGCCAGGACCGTGACAAAGGTTACGGCTATGCCCATGCCTATAGACTTATCCTCGCCGGTACTCATCCCGATGAAGGGACAGAGGGCCAGGAACCGCATGAGTACCACATTGTCAATTAAAAAGGCGGCGATAAAAATCTTAAAAAGGTTCATGCCTGTCCTCCATGATGACTGTGAACGTTGGTTGCGGCAGGCCCGGCATCGGAAGGCGCCGGTTCTTTAAGCCGGGATTTGATAAAGAGGTTAAGGGAAATGAACATGGCAAACACAAAGAAGCCTCCGGGCGGCAGAATGAAGAACAGGACAGGCTGGTAACTGTCCGGCAACACCTGAAAGCCCAGGATAGTCCCGCTCCCCAGGAGTTCCCGTATCAGGGAGATCCCTGCCAGGACCCAGGTGTACCCCAGGCCCATACCCAGGGCATCGGGGATCACGTTGATAAGGGGCTGTTTGGAAGCGAAACCCTCGACCCGGCCCATGATGATGCAGTTAACCACGATGAGGGGAATAAAGACCCCCATGGCTTTGGACAGGTCCGGGAACCAGGCTTTCAGCACGTAATCGATCACCGTGGTAAAGGCGGCAATGATGATGATGAACACGGGAATACGCACTGATTCGGGGATGAGTTTGCGGAAAAGGCTGATGACCAGTTCCGACATAAGGAGTACAAAGGTCATGGAGAGCCCCATCCCTATACCGTTGGCCACTGCGGTGGTTACCGCCAGAGATGAACAGAGACCGATCATCAGCATAAGCAGGGGGTTTTCCCTGATTATGCCGTTGGTAAATATAGCAAGCAATTGCCGGCTTTTCATTGTACTCCTCCCATCCATGCGGCGGCGGCGGTTCCCGAAGCTTTGACCAGGGACGCTACCGCCCGGCTTGTAATCGTAGACGCGGTGACCGCCATTACGTCTTCCTTCGCTTCAAAAGGGTCGGTTACCGGCTTCCCCGCAAACTGACCGTAAAAGGTAAGATTCGCGGCCTTATCTACAAAGTAGGAGGCCGAGGCCGCGTTGGCCCCCAGGCCGGGGGTGTCCTGGTGTTCCAGTATCTTGACCCCCGCAATCCTGCCATCCGTTTTGACGCCCACCAGGACCGTGATGGGGCCGCCGTAGCTGGGTCCCGATGCCCGTATGGCCGTTCCCAAAAGGGTATCCCCCTGTTTTATTGCGTACTGGCTGCCAAAGATCACCGTACTCTGGGGGCTGGGAATCTCCCCGGTAATGTCCGAAAAAACATCGGCGCTGGGGAAAAGGTCCTTTAATGCGGCTTCCAGGTCCGCCTGGGACCGCTGGGCGATAATCTCTTTCGTGACATTGTATACAAAAGCCAGTCCCACACAGGCGGCAGTGGCAAAGCACGCCAGGACCAGGCCCAGTTTTAGCATATTTTTCATTTTGGCACCTCCGGCTTTTGCTTCCCGCCTGCGACGGTCTTTTTCGGTACAAACCCGTACTTCTTCTGTAACAGCCGGTTCAGGAAGGGAGTACAGGCGTTCATGATGAGGATGCCATAGGTTACCCCTTCGGGGTAATTGCCCCATTTGCGGATAAGAACCGTGATAAGCCCCGCCCCGAACCCGAAGATGAGTTTACCTGTGGCGGTCATAGGGGCGGACACATAATCGGTAGCCATGAACACCGCCCCAAAAAGCACTCCGCCGCTCAGAATGCCGACAAGGGGATCCGTCCTCAGAACCAAGGAGGCGAGGAAAGCAGCAACGGTCATAGCCGCCGGAGCCCGCCAGTCGATGACTTTCTTAATCAGAAGGTATATTCCCCCGGCAAGGATGAGCAGGATCGAAGTTTCGCCTATACAGCCTCCGTGGTTCCCCAGGAACAGGGTCTTGACGGTGGACCAGTAATCCGGCGCGGCAGAAAGACCAACTCCGGCGAAGTCCGCTCCTATATCCGCGACAGTCCCCCCCAGTTTGAGTATCCCCAGGGGGGTGGCGGCGCTTACCGCATCGGCGGAAAAACCCGCCGGACGGCGCCAGGTGGTGATCGCCGCGGGAAAGCTCATGATCAGAAAAGCCCGGCCTATGAGGGCAGGGTTGAACACGTTGGCCCCCAGGCCGCCGAAAAACTCCTTTACCACGACAACCGCGAAGATCGCTCCCAGGGCCGTCATCCACCAGGGAGTGGAAGGAGGCAGGACAAGGGCCAGAAGCAAGCCGGACACCGCTGCGGAAAGATCCGCAATCCGGCATTCCTGCCTGGTAACGCGCCGGAAAAGGGCTTCCGCCGCTACTGCCGCCGCTACGGACACCACAACATTGACAAGGGCCGTAAGCCCGAACAGCGCAACCCCAAAGATCGTTGCCGGAGCCAGGGCGATAAGTACGTGGATCATCAGGGTCCGGGCCGCCACCGGCGAGGCAATATGAGGGCTTGACGCCAATAGTATAGGTTTTTGGTTGGTTTCTGCCATGATGATTCCTTACTTTCTTCCCGCTACCACGGAAACCGGCGCTGCCTGCGCCGCGAGAGCTTCGGCGGCTTTTTTCCGCGCCTGTTCCTGAACTTGCCGGATCCGCAGTCGCTGTTTTCCTATTCTGAACCGCTGAACCAGCTTGATCCGGGCCGGACATACATAGCTGCAACTCCCGCATTCGATGCAGTCCATCAAACCGGCCCTGACCGCCTCGTCCAGGTCTTCCGCATCCAGGGCCTCTTTCATGATCGCCGGGGAAAGCCGGCAGGCGCAATTCCGTATGCACCGGGCGCAGTGTATACAAGGACCTTCGGCGTCCGTATAGGTTTCTTCGGCAGTCATAAGGACAATGCCGGAAGTGTTTTTCTGAATCGGGATCGACGTAGCAGGCACTGCGGTTCCCATCATGGGGCCCCCAAACAGAATCTTCCTCAGCTTGTCGTAGTCAATATCCATGAATTCCGCCGGAAGATCCGAAATCAGAGTCCCTATAGGAGCCCGGATGTTTTTGGGTAGCTTGCAGGCCCCTCCCGAAACGGTAAGGTCCCGGTCTATAAGTGGCTTGCCCAGGGTAAAGGCTTCGGCAATGGCCACCAGGGTCCCCACGTTCTGAACTATACACCCCGCGTCCATGGGGAGCCCGCCGCTGGGCACTTCCCGGCCCGTCAGGGCGGTGATGAGCATTTTTTCGCCCCCCTGGGGATAACGGGTCTTGCAAAGCCCCACGCCGATGTCCCCCGGATACCCCCCAATCCGCACTTCCCGTTCGATAAGGGGGATGAGGCCGGCCTTGTTGTCTTCCATCCCGATGATGGCCCGGTTTACCCCGGTTATCTTCATTACAATGGCCAGCCCCTTGACCAGAAGGTGGGGCTTTTCGGTGATGACCGCCTCGTCGGTGGTCAGATAGGGCTCGCACTCCGCGCCGTCGGCGATGATGATGTCTATCTTCTTACCCGGCGGCGGGTTCAACTTTACATGGGCAGGAAACCCCGCTCCCCCCATGCCGATGATCCCCGCTTCCCTAATCCGCGCCAGGGCTTCTTCCCGGGTACATACGAACGGGTCCAGAGGAGGCAGAAAATCAACCTCCGCCGCCGCCACAGTATCGGCTTCAATGATGATACACGGCCCGTCCAGGTTGTTGGACTGGGTCCGGTTCTCGATTTTTTTGACCACTCCGGAGATAGATGCATGAACCGGCGTTGTCATGGGCCCCGGATTCGCCGCGTCAGCTATTTTCTGGCCCCGCTTGACCCGGTCGCCCGGGGCAACCAGGCTCTTGTTTGGGGCGCCAAAATGCTGATTTATGGGGATTACCACCTGCCTGGGCAAGGGAACAAGCTCAACCGGTTTCCCTTCGGTGGCGTGCTTCCGCGTTGAAAGCAGCAAACCCCGCTTAAATGTTTTTATCGCCATTTACTGGCTTCTCCTTTAAACAGATAACGGTTGTGATATATTGTTCTATAACCAAACCATGTTCCGATTTGACGTTCTTTTTTATTATAGAATATTTATGCCGAAAATCCACTTTATGGTCAATGGGATCCTAATACCAGCGCATATAAAAACGGGAAGAAGAGGTATACTTGGCATAGTTTTCCGGGAGGGGAACTATGGAACAAGAATACCAACCGCCACAAATGTCCCTTATGGCCTATTTTTCAAGTCTCAAGGACCCTCGGATAGAGCGGAACAAGCTGTATCCGTTCCACGAGGTCATCGTCATTACCATTCTGGCCCATGGTATCCCGCATCATGACGTGTACCGGGGGCGATGTACCGCATAGTGCCGGAAGAAATTGAAAGGGGTTTTAAGAACTGAGTACGGGCGATCAGGCAGTGGTTTATATTATTCTTCCTGCGCAACATGAGTTATTAAGATTCTCCTTTTCTAACAATGTCTAAACCCGGAAGAACGGATCGAACTCGAAGTGTTTAGGAAAACCGGGAAAAGGAACACCGCCAAAGCCAGGAGATTCCTTTGTATTCAGGTTCTCTCACCATCGATCCCTTAGAGCCGACGGTGAAAGAACCTTATGAACTGTGCAGAAATAACATGATCAAACGGTCATGTTATTTCTGCACAGTTCCTTAAAGAGATGTTTATTTTACGGTAATCGAGTCGATGGTAACAGTATAGCTTTTTTCCCGGACGTGGTTAATATTGGTACTATTATCCAGCCAGTCTCCCCCGTTGTTTACGATCCGGAACCCAAGGGGTGCAAACCCTTTGTTGGCGCCGGCTTCAGCTAACTTGGTTCCGTCAATTTCAAGGAAACCTTCGTCGGGACCTTCTTCCTTATCAAAATCAATATACTGTTGATAAGTGTTTTCGTAATTGACCTCCGAATCGCCGGCAGCGGCCTGAATGATAATCTGGTGTTCCTGGCCGGCGTTATAGCCGGGTTCCAGGCGGTATTCCACCGTAATCGTTTTACCATTAAGAGGCAGTACGGAAGTGGGGAACTCGTAGTAGGCCGCGCCCTCCTGATTGGTAGCATTGGTAAAGGTTATTTTATTCCCCTCTACGGACACATAAGACGCTCCGAAGATCACACTGAAAGAGGGTAGGTCCGTTCTTGCGATAAACCTGATGCCTGTTATCTCAATCTTACCGACACGCTCTCCCTGGGGCTCGTCTCCCTGCATGGTTCTCTGAACCGCCAGGGCCAGGGGAATTCCCGTATCGGATGCCGCCACCCCCTTGCTGTTGGTCCCTGTTATTAGATTATAGCCGTCAAGGATGGGATCGGCGTCCCAATCGGCGCTTGAAGCACCGGCGCTCAACAGCTTGAACTGGGCCATACTGTTGACACAGTTTGCCTGGTCAATCAGGTTTCCATCGGGATCGTACAGAAGGGCCTCAATCACTACCGTACTGTAATATTTAAGGTCAAGAACGCCGGACAGGTCAGCCACCCATCCGTTGTTACTGTTATTGACGCTCCAGTCTTCCCGGCCCAGAGCCGAACCCAGAATAGTAATATCCTCCGGGGTTACGGGATCCGTTTCCGGTCCGGGCGGCGTATTACAGCCGAAAAAAACAAGCCCCGCGATGATACAGGGCAGTAATCCGTTTTTTATTAAAGGGCGTAGCCCTTTTGGGGTTTAATACCCCGCCCCTTGGGGCGCTTCCTACTGGGGGTGCGGGGGATGTGTTCCCCCGCATACACAAAGATTTCACGGAGAAATC
>JAITBO010000305.1 GCA_031283505.1 Treponema sp.
TGGAGATTCACTATACGCCGAAGCATGGGAACTGGCTGAATATAGCGGAGATAGGATTAAGCGCAATGACGAGCCAGTGCCTAGATCGGCGGATAGACACGCTGGAAAAACTCAAGGGGGAGCTTGCGGCATGGCAGATAGGCCGCAATGAGAAGCAGAAGATAGTGAAGTGGCAGTTTACAGTAGAGGATGCCCGGATAAAACTTCATAGTTTATATCCTATCCTTTAGTCTTGCCAACCTACTCGTACCCTTCGGTGGTAAAGGTTATCTCCGCCGGGCTTGAACCTGTTATATACTCCCCGTCCTTAATCACCAGCGTACCCTCCGCCGGGATTCCCGCCGCCACCGTATACCCCACCGCCCCGTTCCCGTTGGCAGTCCCCTTCCCAAGACCCGTAAAGTCCGTGTCCCCGTCCTGAACCAGGTCGTTTACCCCGTTGCGGATGATCCACACCGGCGGCTCCCCCTTAAAGGGCGCCCATTTCTCCCCGGCGGTCAGGTTGAAGGGCACGTATTCCAGCTTAAAGCTCACCGATCCCCCTTTCCCTATCCGGGTCAGAGCCGCCGTATACGCCGCCCCCATGGGCAGGGTAATGACGTTGGTCACGGAACCGCCTTCATAGGTAACTTCCGTATCATCAAGGCCGGTCCCCCGTATTATGGTTTGTCCGCTCCTGACCTTCAGGTCCTTTCCGCTGCCGCCGGGGTCCGCCGCATTCTGGGCATTTATCAATTCACTAAACCCGTCCCCGGACGCTCCCTTCTTTACCATCCAGGTTACGTTCCATCCCACCGGGAGCAGGGTGGCCGTCCCCGGCTTTCCGGCGTTCATTGCCGGAGCGGATGTCCGTAGCGCATCCCTGACATCCGGGTCCACGGCGGTAAACACCGTGTCTACCACAATGGGCCACATCACTATGGTGATCTTCCCGCTCCCGGATACTTCCATCTCCTTTAGTCCGGCGGCCAAAAGGGTGGGCGGCTCATTACCATAATCCCGTTCCCGGTATTCCATGAGAAGGAGGAAGTCGTAGGTATTGCCAATGGAATCAATGGCGAGGATCGCCGCCTCATCGGTATCGTTTTCCCTGAAGGCTTCGTCAAAGGCGATAATTTTATTGTTATTTTTATCCAGGACGACAAGCTAGAGGGTGTTACAGAGGCTGCCTTTTATAGCGGCGGAGTCAGGACCGGCGACAGTTCTGGCGTAGCCGTCCTTACCGATGAGGATGTCAACGGTAAAGGGATCGGAACGGGGGTCGCCCTGTTTAGGAGGTATAGCCGTGATGGGGTTAAAACAACCTGCGAGGAGAATCGCCAGGGATAGGGAAACGAAAAGGGCAGAGGATTTTAGATTTTTCATAGGAACTCCTTAAAGATATTTGCGAGGTCCTGGAGAGGAAAGGCGGTGGTGAATATGCAGGCGCTGTGGACGCGGGTGTGGGTGTGGAAAGAAGAGATAAAAGAAAGAGGAGGAATGCGAACAGACAGGGAAGAAATGGGACTAAAGCGCTATACGGTGTGTGTGTATGGGGGGGCAAAAACATCTCAGCCGGAATAGAAAGAGCTAAGAAGGAAAAAACTGTCGTTAAGCAACCGGACATCGCCCGCTCCCTGTCTGCGGCAGAACCGCCTCTGTCATATCAATCGGAACCAATTAAGCATTCATTCCTAATATAACGCAAAAACGCAAAAAAACAAGGTTTGCGGAAAAAAAATGTAAAAAATCTTACAGGATCGCTGTCCGGAACGGAGAGGCGGATCCGGACAGGATAAACGCATAGGAATTTTAACCACGGAGTACACGGAATTTTTATTACTAATCGGAATCGGGTTTCATCTCCGTGAAACTCCAGGGAACCAACAGTCCTCGAAACGTGGTTCTTCGTAGTTTTTTGCCACGAAGTACCGCCGGATCCAAGGGGACTGTGCCCTGCGGTGGTTATTAGCCGGGCAATTTAGGTATACCCTCAATTTTTATGCGTTTATCCTGCATTATATTCAGGGCATCGGCGTTTACTCTCAATCTTCGAAAAGCTACCGGTTTTTACGAATTATAACCGCAGAGTACACAGAGTTTCACGGAGTTTTGGCTATAAATCCTGTTTTCTCTGTGTAACTCCATGCCCTCAGTGGTTAAATTTCTTCAAAATTCCACTAATTTGACGGCATTTACTTGGTAAAAAAGTAAACGCCGATGCCCTGGTTTGATATGGCTTTCTTTTACATCAATTATGGTTAAAATATATATTGTAGGCATATTTAAATGGCAACTCCTATCAAGCGTATAGAAAAGGATTTTTTTCTTAAGGTCGTATACGATGAACAGGTTCCGATTGTGTACCTGAAAAATCGGACTGAATATATCTTAACACTGGAAAAACCAGCCAAGACTGAAATTTATTTAAGATGCAACCGCATCATACCGGGGTTGCGGCTCAAACAGAAGATGAACCTGATGTTTGATTTCCGGAGCCGGATGATTTCCCTTTCTACTCAAATCATTTCCTTTCGGGATGAACACATTGTAGCGGTGTTACCGGAATTCCTCTATATGAACCTGGACCGCTCCTATTCACGAGTACCGAACCCTCCGGATGTTAAGATACAACTCCTTCTCTCCGGTGAACGGTATTCCCTTGCCTATCCAAAAGTACAGGAATTTGAGCAGGAATTGAGCTATGGGCAGGTTGTAAAGAATGTTGGCCCAAAGAATCTTACTGGCCTTATTGCCCAAATGGCGGAATGGATCAACGGGTATGCCAACGGACACCGGCTTACTATCTTTAAAGATGTACGGCTCGCTTCGATTGAAGAACGTATTATCGCCGAAACCGGGAAAGCCCTCTACCTGCCTTCCACTCTGGGGTCCTTCCCCAAGACCGATCCCTACCCCCAAAAAAGGCTCATCACGGAAGATATATTCCGCCGCTATATGGAAAGTACCGGTACGGATCCCAAGTTCCTGGACGATGCGGTAACCCGGTTTATCCGGGCCAAATTCGAAGCCGGCTTCTTTTCAGACGCCTGGGTACCCATACAATTCCAGCAATATGTGGTAGGCTACATTCACCTTTGGATCAATGCCGAAGGGAAGATGCCTTTCAATTATGAAGTTATTGACACTGTTTTCCAATTCGCCAGCGTTTTGGCGTTTTCTTTAAAGGAAAACGGATATTTTGAATCGGGACGCATAAAAAATACCCCCTTTGAAGGCAAGATCATTGACATTAGTGTTTCCGGGGTACTCTTTGCCTATCCCCATTCGACCATATCCTCATCCCTGGTACCGAAAAGCGAACTTACAATAACCATTATAACCCCCAAGCGGTCGATCATTGCCAACGCCCATATTGTAAGGCGGTACAAAGACAGTGTGCAGGGTTACTTTGGCTGCCGTTTTCTGGACATGGCCCCGGAAGATACCCGTTTCCTCTTTGAATTTATCTATGGCCGTCCCTTTACCGATACCGATGCCATATTCCTGGCAGGGCAAGTTTAGAAGACGTAAAAGACAGGATCTTAAAGGCGATGACTTTTGTTGTCATCCACACCGTTTGTTTCTTTCAAAGAGACTGTTTTCAAAATTTCGGTTTTAAAACCGGATCCATTTACTTTTACTTTGCCAATACCGGAACTCTCATTCCCGAACGGCATAACGGGTTTGAGCCTTTGGGCTGGTTCCGTGGGTAAATTTGGGTTTTGGATATTCCCGGTATCGGTATCTTTATGAAATTGTTGGACTATTTTGCAAAACAGGGTTAGCATAGATTCTGAAGAAGGAGTTCTTATATGAATAGTATTCAATGTAACAAAAACCTCAAAAAGGAGCCGTCATGAACCAATCTATCTCCTATGTATTGGTAACCCCCTATACCATCGCCAAGAGCCGGACCGGAGGGGTTATTTCCCGGTTGCTTTCCCGGGCAGATTTGGAATTGGTAGGGGCCCAGATGATTGTCCCGGATCAGGCGTTCGCTAAGGAATATGCGGACATCCTCAGACGGCAAAATCATCCCAATGATATTACCCTGCTGGCGGATTATGTCGAAAAAAACCTTGCCCCTTCCGGCGGAAGGCGGCACCGGACGCTTCTCCTTTTGTTCAGGGGTGAAGATCCCTGGGGAAAGCTGGTAAAAATCTGCGGGCATATACATCCGGAAAATATGAGCGTGGATACTATGACCGGGGAAACTATACGGGATACCTATGCGGACCTTATCGTTTCGCCGGATAATCCCGTCAAGGTTACTTATTTTGAACCTGCGGTAATAACCCCCCGGAATCAAGAACACACGGATGAAGATTTCCGGCTTTTTCTTAAATTTCTTAAAGGCCAGCCGAATATTGTCAGAAATATTGAGTATTCGGAACCGGAAAAAATCGAACAAACCCTGGTGATCATCAAACCGGATAATTGGACTCACCCTTCATCAAAGCCGGGGACTATTATCGACATATTTTCCCGTACCGGACTGCGCATCGTGGGGATTAAAGTACACCGGTTCTCGTTGGAGCAGGCCCTGGAATTCTACGGTCCGGTAGAAGAAGCGCTCAAGGTAAAATTGGCGCCGATTTACGGGAAGAAAGCCCGGGAAATTCTGGAAGGGGAATTCGACATATCTCTGGATGAAGCGGCCGGAAAGGTTTTGATAGAAACCGTAGGAACCAAATATGCCCAGGATCAGTTCCGGCGTATTATTAAATTTATGTCCGGTGTCCGTCCCGAGGAATGTCCGCCGAATCAGGCGGAGAAACCGGGTACTGTCATGTGCCTGATACTGTTCTACGAAGGGGAAAACGCAATCAGCAAGATTAGGGATGTTTTGGGCCCTACGGACCCCCTCAAAGCCCCAAGTGGTACGGTGCGCCGGGAATTCGGCAGCAATGTGATGGAAAACACCGCCCATGCTTCAGATTCCCGGGAAAGCGTAGAACGGGAAAAAGTCATCGTCAAAATAAACGAAAATTCCCTGGAATCCATCATCAGGGAGTATATGAAATACTAGCGGCCTGCCGGGATTCCGAGTTACGCAGGAAAATTACTTTTAACCGTAATGGCCCCTGATTCGGCTGTACGCCGGAACCGGGGGCTGTGGTTAAATTCCCCGGATTAGTCAACAACCACCACTAAAGGTGGTGGCTTGAATGGATAGGCCCCTATAAGGGGCCTAAAATACCTTCCTGCTTTTACTGATCTCCACTCAGCTTATACTTCATGCTGAAATTGGTTTCTGCTACGCTTCTGCATGAAATTTCTTCTTAATATTCTTCGCTCGACCTTCTTGCTTTTCTAATGGCATAGCCGTCAGTACATGACCACCGCCATAGGCGGTGGATTTTTAAGTTTCTTTAAATCTTCGGAATCAACGCCTCCTGCTGTTGCCACCTGGAAAAACTCCGCCGCCATCCTTGCTGAACAACCCTATTTCATAGCCCAACGAAAACATAAACATACTGCTCTTCTTTAGTTTCATATCAACCCCCCTTATCTTTACCTTACATGAATGATTCGACAGATTTGCGGAAAATCCTCTCTACAAACATCAGAACAGCCAGAGAAAGCCTCCGCATCACCCAGGCGTAGCTGGCGGAATATGCCGGCATTTCCCTGCCGTAACCGGTTATCAACCTGCTGTTTTGGACACGCAGCTTCCTCACACATCCAGGTTACTCACCAGCAGCGCGTTTTCCTCGATAAACTCCCGGCGGG